>NZ_LMUS01000007.1 GCF_009765835.1 Granulicella sp. L56
CTCGAACAAGACGTGTACAAGATCGGTGGTATTGGAACGGTTCCTGTCGGCCGTATCGAGACTGGTGAACTCAAGCCCGGTATGGTCGTTACCTTCGCTCCCGCTATGGTCACCACCGAAGTCAAGTCCGTCGAGATGCACCACCAGCAGCTCGAGAAGGGCAACCCCGGTGACAACGTTGGTTTCAACGTGAAGAACGTCTCTGTCAAGGATATCCGCCGTGGTAACGTTGCTGGTGACAGCAAGAACGACCCTCCTTTCGGTGCTGAGTCTTTCAACGCCCAGGTCATCGTTCTCAACCACCCTGGTCAGGTCGGTGCCGGTTACGCCCCCGTCC
>NZ_LMUS01000008.1:0-27860 GCF_009765835.1 Granulicella sp. L56
GTGCTGGTAAAGAACCCGGCGCCCCCCGAGATCAGTGGGGTATTCTGCGCGATACAGTAACGTCCTGCGCAAAATATGGTCAGAGTAAAGACGGTGGCCCTCGTTAATCGAGCCACTTTAGAGAGAGGAAAAGGTAGTATAGGACGCTGCATACCAGTCACAATAGCGCTCGGGTATCTTCAAGGTGTCTCCGGATCGTCTGCCCTTTGTCAATTGATTGTCATTTCAGAGGCCATGAGAGAGGGATATCGATCATGCTGACAGCCTCTCGCGACTGCCATCAATTGAGTTGAGTCAGCATTCTGGTATATCGTGCCCGCTTGCTAGGAGAATCTGCCGTCTTCGAGAGTTGCTCTATCTCGTTCTTGGAAGGTTGAAATTCGAGAGGCAATCCTTTCCAGTAATACTTCAAGTCATCAGAACGCCAGTCGGCATATGTCTTTTCCCAGGATTTACCGGAGTTCCCTGAAAAGACCAGGTTAGCCGGATTGAGAGTTCGTCTGTAATCCTGAAACCTGCAGTCCAGTGAAACGCGAAGTTGGTTTGACAGATTTGGAGAGGCTGCATGCACGGTCAGACTGTGAAAGATGAGTACATCGCCTGCATTGATTTGTCCGCCAACCCAATTGCCTCCGACATCCGCTTTTGCCGGAATTTCCGGAACATGAAGGTCCTCGTCCTCGTGAGGTACATACCCGAGACGATGAGAGCCTTCCACAACTCGTAGGGGGCCCACATCGGCCGGGCAATCGTGAAGCGGAATCCACATAGTGAAGCATTCGGGATCTCCACCCATGAATCGATAATCCTGGTGTGCATGAACGGTAAGGTGTTCACAATGCGGGAAAATTAACCGGCCGATCGGCTTCGGATGAATCAAAAGGTGATCACCTGCCAGCATTTTCATAACCTGCTGCAGAGCTGGATGATGCGGCAGCGCGTGAAATAGTTCGAGATTGAACACGCTCTGGTAGGTGTCCTTGAATGCCGGATCTGGATCGCCGCAGGCCGCACTGACATCGGCAATACGTTCAAGCGGGTCATGGCCTGGCAGCAGCCAGCCTGCGGCTGAGAGGATTTGCGTAATCTTCTCAAGCAATTGCGTGACGTCGCTATGAGGCAATACCCCCCGAACGAGCGCATACCCTCTAGAGTCGATCTCCTCTTGTAAGGTACTCGAAGTGAGATCCTGCGTCTTCATTTCACGAAAGGGCTTCATTCGATTATTCTCCACAGCTATGGCCGGCTCCATTCCGGCAATGAAACCCGCAAGCTCCGAAACTTTACCGAAAGAAGCTGCGAGCTTCGGGTGTCACACAGATGCCACAATAGCGGCCTGCTTCAGCCGACGTGTCTTTGCGTAGTCTTTTTCTTGTCAATTGATTGTCATTTTCGGCTTCCATGATGCGGCGGAGGATTGCCCCAGGCCTATTGCATCCATCCAACGGTTTACAGCAGAGAGACGACGAATCAACAATAGAGTGACAATCGCTTTACACGAACATGACAAACACTCAGGCGAAGCCTAGCTAGTCTTCAAGACAAGCTCTTCTCTCGGAATCCGAGACACCGGGGCTGAGAATGAGGTGACGTTGCATTGCCACTGAGATCCGGTCGACGGTTGCCAAGCAAGCTTGAGCTTTGTGATCTACATACACCATCGGTAGGCTACCGGAAGATGGATCAACCTTTGGGTATTCAGGCTGCTGCGTCTCTGCCCGTGCGGCTCAACGGCTTTGCATTCCAGTCGTTACGGGACGAGCACATGGTGCGAGAGGCAGTTCTATTGATCTTCTGCAATCCCCTACCACCGCGATGCTCGCAATTGCGGTATCTTTCCCGCAGGAAGTGGCAGAAGTTATTGCGCTGGCTCGATCTAAGCGGTCTGGCTCTCTACTTCTTCGATCGAGTTGTCGAATTGCAGCTAGCTGACTTTGTTCCCGCTCCAGTACTCGCGAGCCTAGAGCAAAGACTAATCCAGAACACGCAGCGAACGCATAGCATGACCGCAGAATCGATTGCGATCCAGCGCGAGTTTCAAAGAGCAGGCCTCCGCTACACAGTTCTTAAAGGCCTGTCGTTGTGGCCCAATTCGGCCCCAAGCCCAGAGCTACGATTACAGTTTGACCTGGATTACCTTGTAGACGATGAAAATCTGCAGGAGGCGCGAGACATTCTGGTGCGCCGTGGGTACCGTCCCTCTGCATCGAACGAGAGGTGTTGGAAATTCGTACGAAATTACGGGTCGGCCTTGACTCTCAAAGACGTGTACAGGGACACCGGATCATGGGCTGTTGAACTGCACGATGTGTCTGGTGGCTCCGGGCGGGCCTCCCCATTGTTGCGCCTGGAGTGGCGCGAACTGTGCGGTCTCTCGATGCCGACGCTTTCTCCTGTCGACGTTTTCCTGCGGCAAGGACTTCACGCATATAAAGACGTCTGTTCTCAATTCTTCCGCCTCTCGCTTTTAATTGAGTTTTACCGACACGTACTCTTCCGCCGCGACGACGATGCCTTTTGGAAAGCGCTGCATCGAGAGGCGCATGGGAATCCTCAGGCGGCGTTAGGACTTGGAGTGGTGATACTCCTGATCACGCAAGTCATGGGCGAGTTTGCCCCTGAGGCTTTGACACATTGGACGGTGGACCGATTGCCGCGGCCAGCGCGCCTGTGGGTCGCAACGTATGGCCGCCGAATTGTGCTGGGGAGTTTTCCTGGCAGCAAGCTGTATCGGTTGCTCAAGAGAGAGCTTGAGGCTGGAGTTTATCCAGCGGAGCATTCACTTCGGCATTCACCCAGTCCCTCGTCGCCGCCGGCTCCTATGATGATGGACTTCCCCGTGGAGACCTTTTCTATTCGACTCATCCGATTCGTCCGACTCATGCGATATCGCATGCAACTCGACCTCATCCCCAGCCGCCTGCGGTTTTACGGAATAGAGGGTTTGCGGCTCGCATGGGAAACGCGCCGTTTGCGCCGCATGATGAAACAGGATGCGCCATGACGCAGCCATCGAACCCCGCCGCTCTTGCGTTCGACGCAATCGCACCAGATTTTGATGCGCGCTTCGGCCAATGGCTCAGCGTTGCTGCCCAGCGGCGCGCCGTCCGCGCAGCGCTGCTGCGGGAATTTCCGACGGGAGCCCATATTCTGGAATTGGGCGGTGGCACAGGCGAGGACGCACTTTTCCTTGCTGAGCGAGGCTTCGATATGTTTCTCACCGACCCCTCGCCCACGATGGTATCCCTGGCAAAGACCAAACTCGCTCCTTTCGGCGCGCGTGCTGAAGTTGCAGCAGGGGAGGATATGGAGGATTTCGCATCGCGTCATCTCTCCGCAGGCGGCGCATTATTTGACGGAGCCTTCTCCAACTTCGCGCCGCTCAATTGTGTTGTCGATCTGGAGCCGGTGGCACATGGACTTGCGCGATTGCTCAAACCCGGGGCCGCGGCAATGCTGGTGCTTTTCGGCACTCTCTGTCCGGGTGAGATGGTGACAGAAGTGCTTCGGGGACGACCGCACCTGGTGCTGCGGCGTCTTAAGCGCGGCGAAACCTCAGCGCGCCTCGCCAAGCGCGACTTCCATGTCGTCTATCATCGCCGTGCAGCATTGCTTCGCACCTTCGCGCGGTGGTTTGTCCTGGAGAAGCGTCTAGGCATCGGTTTAACCGTGCCGCCCAGCGCAGCCGAGCCTTGGATATCCAATCATCTGCGACTTCTTGCTCTCATGGAGAGAATGGATCGCGTCGTCTCTCGCCCGATGGCAGTCTTCGGGGATCATGTCCTTTATCAGTTCCGCCGAAACGCCGAGCAATGAGGATCCTTGGCATCACGCCGGGGCCAATACCCCATAAGGATTCGATCCTTCCCCATGCAGATGACTTTCTAACCCAACCAGGCAACCCACCCAAATCTATGGTCCCCCCCACACTTCGGACATTTGAATGACGAACTTGAGACATTCTGACGACACGCAGAAAGAGATTGCTGCGATACGCTTCACCTGTAGAACCAATAAATCACGCTTCCCCTGAAATACGAATGACAGGCGAGGAAATCAAGCCGCGTTGATGATAATGAAGCAAATCGCCGATGTGAACTTTCCAACACTCTGGGCAGACTTTCGTCTATTGGCCTTTGAAAAGGTCAAAGCGGGCGACGGAGCAAGGGAGGAACGTCGAGAAACTGCGCTGGCATTGCTTCTCGGAGATATCCATAGTTTTCCTCCCGTGGTGCGCATTCATTCTCAATGCATGACGGGAGATGTATTTCATTCTCTGCGGTGCGACTGTCATGACCAACTACATCTGGCATTGCGCGTGATCGCGGAGAAAGGGGTCGGCGTGCTGCTGTATGAGCAGCAGGAAGGCCGCGGCATTGGCCTCATGGAAAAGCTTCGGGCCTATGAACTTCAGGAGCAAGGACTCGACACCATCGAAGCCAATCTCCGCTTGGGACATGCCGTTGATCTACGCGACTATGCGCTTCCTGTCGAGATTCTTCGGTTCCTCGGCATTCGCTCGCTCCGCTTGATGACCAATAACCCAGACAAAATCAATGCTGTTCGTACCGCTGGAATTGAGATCGTCGAGCGCCTGAGTGCAGATGTCCCAGACAATCCTCATTCAGCTCACTATCTTGCGACAAAACGCGAAAGGCTCGGCCATATGTGGTCGTCAGATAACAACTTCAGTCCATCTCAGACCGCATTCCCCGTCACGAACGAATGACATTGAGCTGACAATTCCGCGACAAGCTCCTGAGTCTACCGGACTACTCTGAGTTCCATAAGGCGGAGTATTTTGCGCGAGTCCATCCACCTGTCGTTCGGCAGAGACCGGATGTGGCACATGCCAATACGCAGGCATTCGAGGTGAGTTTTGGCACAAATATTAGTAACGCATTCCTATCATCTTCCCTATGACCCAAAGCAATCGCGCAAAATGCAGCCATACATGCCACTTGGTACGCTATATGCGGCTACGGCGCTTCAGGGAAATGGGTTCTCTGTGGTTGCATTCGATTCGATGCTCGAAGCGCCGTCTGCTGGCTTCGCTGAAATGCTGGCCGCCCATCGACCCGACATTGTCGCTGTCTATGAAGATGACTTTAATTTTCTGTCCAAAATGTGTCTCACGCGCATGAGAGAAGTAGCTTGGGAAATCGCAAAAGCGGCGCGTGTTGTTGGCGCCGTCACGATCGTGCATGGTTCCGATTCGACAGACAACCCTGACCTCTTCTTGCAAAATGGCTTCGACTATGTGCTTTGCGGAGAAGCAGAGGAGACTCTTGTACAGTTATGTACTTCTATTCTGTACACCGATGAGGTGCCGGAGATAGATGGTCTTGTAAGGCTTGATGGGAACGGCCAAGCCATCCGAAGTGCACAGAAACTTTCAAAGAATCCTATGTGGTCAGAGCTCTCTTTTCCCGCCCGCGATCTCATCGATATGGAGCCATATCGGGCGGCGTGGCTGGAAGCTCACGGACATTTCTCAACGAACATGGTGTCCAGTCGCGGATGCCCGTACCGATGCAACTGGTGCGCGAAACCAATCTCTGGCAATACGTTTCATTTGCGGTCTGCCGCCACTGTCGCTGAGGAGATGAGGCTACTGAAGATGGAAGCTGGAGTCGACCATATCTGGTTCGGTGATGATGTCTTCGGATTGAATCATCACTGGGTGGAGGAGTTTGCCGCAGAAGTTACGAATAGAAACGCAGCCGTTCCATTCAAAATACAGTCCCGTGCTGACTTGATGAGCGAGCAAACTATCCAACATCTCAAGACTGCGGGATGCACCGAAGTTTGGATGGGAGTTGAATCAGGGGCACAGGCCGTGCTGAACGCGATGGACAAGGGACTGAAGCTCCCTTCCGTGATTGCCGCGCGCAGCCTCCTGAAAAAATCCGGAATTCGCGCTTGTTATTTTTTACAGTTTGGTTACCCTGGCGAAACCTGGACCGAATTGCAGGAGACAATCGCCTTCGTGCGTGAGACACGACCTGACGATATCGGCATCTCGTTCTCGTACCCGCTGCCGGGTACGGTGTTTTATGAACGTGTGCAAGCGGAACTGGGACAAAAGCGTAACTGGACCGACAGCGACGATCTCTGCATTATGTTCAATGCAGCCTACAAAACCGATTTCTACCGAGCCGTGCGAGATGCTCTGCACGCGGAAGTCGATTCTTGGCGGGAAACGGAGAAGGTGGACGCGACCCATACTCATATTGAGGCATTGTGGAGCAGAGTCAAGGAATTGGAGCCGGTGAGCCGGGATGCAGACGCCCTTGCGCCTTCTAAAAAGGTGGCTACCGTTGCGTCGACTGCATTTGTACCCGTAGAGGCTTTGGCGTCCATCAGGGGGAGCTAGATGTGTCCATCTTTCGTTGTAGAAAATTCAGCCCTAACGTCGTTGGCACATGGCATCGCCGACGATACTGAGCATCTGGGAATTCGTCTGAAGTGTCCTTATTGCCAAGCCAATTTAATTGGGTTTGATTGTCTCTCATGCTGGTTCCGTCTCCAAAATATCAGTGGCATCCTGGATGCGCTGCCGCCGGAGCGAGCCGCGCACTATGCGCGTTTCATAGAAGAGTATGAACGAATACGAGCAGCCGAGGGCCGCGGCGACGAAAGTGAATCTTTCTATCTCGGTCTCCCTTACACGGATAGATCCGGAAGGAACCGCAAACAGTGGGAGATCAGAGCGCGCAGCTATGACTATTTGATAGCGCATGTGTTGAAGCCGAACTTCCCGGTGGAGGGTGGACGGATTCTGGACCTTGGCGCAGGAAACTGCTGGATGAGCTTTCGTTTGGCGGCTTCCGGTCACCATCCAGTCGCAGTGGATCTGCTCACCAACGGTTCCGATGGACTGGGAGCAGCCGAACACTATCGAGAACATTTGCCGAAGCTTTTCCCGCGCTTCCGGGCCGAGCTTGCACATCTGCCGTTCCAGAACGAACAGTTCGACACCATCATCTTTAATGCCTCGTTCCACTACGCTGAGAACTATGAAGTTGTCTTGCGCGAAGCACTTCGATGCGTCAAAGTAGGCGGCATGGTAGTCATCAGCGACACGCCATGGTATGCCCGCGAGGAAAGCGGCAAACAAATGATTGCAGAACGACAAGCTGTTTTTCTGCATCGCTATAGAACGGCATCAGACTCGATCAAGAGTCTCGAGTACCTGACAGACGAGCGTCTACGGACGCTGGAAGAGCAGATGTCAATCCGTTGGACTACCTATTCTCCCTGGTATGGTTTCAAGTGGTCCATGCGTCCGCTCGTGGCGAAGCTGCGAAACAGGCGCGAGCCCTCACGATTCCGCATCTATGTTGCACGGAAAGAGCTGGCATGAGTGGCTATGTAGCAACTTCTGACGAGCGCCACGATGAACAAGTAGTAGTTCAGGGAGTTCGTTATGCCGAAGGGCCGCAGGAAAGCAAGTGCGGCTCTATACAGATCACCGGCGGTCACATCACTCGTATTATGGGCTGCTCATCGCTTTCATCAGAGGTTCAATCAGGCAACATCGAAATTAATCTCAGTGGGTTCCTGGTCATGCCCGGCCTTATCAACGCTCACGATCACTTGGAGTTTGCCCTCTTCCCCCGGCTGGCTGATCCGCCTTATCGCAATTACATTGACTGGGGAGAGGACATACATGAAAAGTTTCCCAATGTCATAGCAAAACATCGGGCGGTCCCGAAAGATCTGCGCGTATCGTGGGGCGGCATACGAAACCTGCTTTGCGGAGTCACGACAGTGAGTCATCACAACCCTCTCTGGCCTGAGTTGCGAAGAAAGGATTTCCCCGTCCGAGTCATCCAAGAATATGGATGGGCGCATTCGCTGGCGCTTGGCGGCGACCTCCGCGCAGCGCGCGCGGCCACGCCCGAAGGACGCCCTTTCATTGTCCATGCCTGTGAAGGAGTGGATGAACTGGCACGGGAGGAGCTTTGGGGTCTTGATCGATCAGGACTTTTGGACGCCAGCGCTGTAATTGTCCATGGACTGGCTATCGACACTGCGGGCGTCGAACTTATGCGGGAGCGCGGAGTCTCGCTCATTGTCTGCCCCTCTTCAAACAACTTTCTTTTTGGAGAGCTTCCAGACATGGAACTCCTTGGCGGACTTGAAAATGTCGGTCTAGGCAACGACTCTCCGCTAACTGCGGAAGGAGATCTGTTGGATGAAATTCGATTTGCAATGCGCTCGTGCGGCATTGGGCCGCGTACTGCGTATCGCATGGTGACAGAGGTTCCGGCTGCGATTCTTCACTTGAAAGATGGTGAGGGCACCATAACAGTGTCTGGTGTCGGAGATCTGATTGCTGTTCGAGATACCGGCCGCGATGCCGCAGATAGATTGCGGACGCTCTCTATGACAGATATAGAGTTTGTAATGATTGAAGGCCGCGTACAACTTGCCTCGGAGATGATATTGGAGCGGCTCCCACTCCGCGCAAGACAAGGGCTGGAGCCTTTGTGTATCGACGGCACCATCCGGTGGCTACGCGCACCGGTGAAGGAGCTGTTGCGGAAAACTGAAGAAGTGCTCGGCGCGAGCGAGGTACGGCTAGGAAGCAGGCGAGTCCGCATTCCTGCATAGATGCGAGGCGAACTGTCTTTACTGAGCCAACATTGGGCTGGCTACGACCTGTCGCCAAACTCGTAGCCAATGATCCATTGCAATGAAGAGCGCGTTTCGGAGCCTACCTCTCGTAGAAAAGGGCATGATGCTCGCTAATCCGGTTTGTGGAAGAGAAACGCGGCTACAAGCTTGAGACCAACATCTCTCTTGTAGGCCTTCGTGCCGATGCCGCGAGCATAGAACTTTTGAATCGATGGTCCTACAACTCCGTCTCGGTAGGCGACCAGGTACAACCCTGCTGCTTCGGCGAGTTGCGCGTGATCGCTATGCACATAGTGTTCGATTTCGTGCACAATTCCCGCATGATCGGTAAAGGTTCGCTGGTGGCCAGCCGTCGCCGCATCGGGATGAAAATCAGTAACAAAGACATGTCCGCCCGGTACACAGACACGGGCAATCTCCTGATAGGCACGAAGCGGGTCAGGCAGGTGCCCTAACACAAGCCGGCACCACACCATATCAAAACGGTTCGAAGCAAATGGCATCGCCCTTACATCGCCCGTCACCGCGTTGCGAGCCGCGCCGGCAGCTAGCATCTCGAGGCTCGCGTCAATGCCTGTGGCGCCGGAAAGATCTGCAATACGCCGACCAATGCCACAGCCTGCGTCAAGCAGTTTTGTTTGCGACAGACCACGGAGCATCTCCTGCGCTAGCTCCTCGTCCAGAAAACTCGTGGCTGTCTCGGAGGCGTAGGTCGGTGCCCAGAGTCGATACGCTTCGTGTACGTCTAACTTACTAATCCCCGATCCGAGGCCGTTTCTGAACGGCCACAGGCCCACTCCGGCAAGGCGATGTTTCATGAGGCTACGAAGGCTCTCCACTTAATCAGCCCTCCCATATAGGTTCGTTTCTTATTTCAGAAGCCGCAAGCCGAATTTCTCAATCCAGAACGAACAGTTCGTTCCGTCTTTGATAGAGATTACTGCTCACCAACCAACGAATTTGTCACTCGATTGTCACAATGTTGCGCGGCATCGCTCAAATTACATTTTGCAAACAACTGGGCTTCTCGGATGTGGAACGATGAAAACTGCCACCAGGACTTGACGATAAGCGGTGTGGATTTAGGTAAAGAAAGAACTCGGCAGCGACGCAGTTAATCCTTAGAGGGCGATGGGGAGTAAGGAAACAAGAATGTCGCACTTCGGGGTACTGTCCTATAAAGGGACCGGTCATTTGAACCCGCTCATCACACTATCCCGAGAGTTAGTGGCTCGAGGACACAGAGTCACGTTCTTCCACGATGCTGAATTGAAAGCCCGCATCTGTCCACACGGACTGGGGTTCTTCCCAATCGCTGCGGCCAGGGACAGTTCCGGAGAGGATACGTGCTCCAGTCGTCGGCAAAGGCCTTCTTCGGCCCTCGCTGTTCTGCGCTATCGCGTACACCGTACCGTCAACGACATGGAAAGGTTCCTGCGCGAAGCTCCCCAGGCACTTACTCGTGCAGGAGTCGATGCTCTCATCGTCGATGAGCTTGCGCTCGCTGGACCAACGATAGCTGAGATGTTGTGCTTGCCCTATTTCGTAATCTCGACTTCTGTGCCTCATAATTTTGGATGGTCTGCTCCCCGTCGAATCGCACCGCGGAGATCCATTTTCACTCGGGTGCAGAACGCGCTGCTGGAGATCTCCGTGTTCCGAATGAGAGGCCCTGTTCGGCGAAGGCTGGACAACTTTAGACGGCAAGTCGGGCTCGGACCAATCCGGCTGATTAAGCAGGCATTTCCCGAACTCGCGCATATAACGCAATTGCCGCAGTGCCTGGATTTCCCGCGATCAGGGTTACCCCCTACCTTCCACTACACCGGACCATTCGTAGACGAAGCCGCAAGACTTTCTATGAAGTTCTCGTGGGATCAGCTCGATGGACGACCGGTAGTTTATGCATCTTTAGGAACAACCTTGAAGGGTGAACCGGCAACATTCCGCTTGATTGCCAAAGCCTGCGATGGACTGGGCGTGCAGTTGGTGATTGCACTCGGAGACCGCCGTGATCCCGAGATGTTCCATGACATGCCCGGAAAGCCGCTGATTGTAAGGAATGCTCCGCAACTCGAGCTCTTGAAGAGATCAGAGATCGTAATTACGCATGCCGGGGCAAACACCGTATTCGAAACACTTATGCAGGGGAAGCCGATGGTTGCCATTCCACAATACTTTGACCAACCCGCAATCGCTGCACGCCTTGCGTGGCTGAGGGCCGCGATAGTGCTGCGCCCAGGGAAGCTTTCAGTGCAAGAAATCCGCTCCGCACTCGCAACAGTACTCAGTGACCCAAGCTATGGGAATGCAGCGAGAGGTATACAGGCCAAGATCCGCTCGGCGCATGGACTGGAGAGGGCCGTCGATTTAATCGAGCAGGCTCTGGGGAATCATGCCGGAGGCTTCGGACGCAGTTTTGATACTTAAGCCAGGATTTGCCAGCGCACCGATTTCAAATCTGAAGAGACATTGCACCGACCGTGTAACCAGTTATAGCGTGGCGGGCAACAACATGAAGACCGTCAAATGACAAGCGCATGACAATCAATGGTTGAAAGGCCGCCATGCTGAGATGTGGACAGCGCACAGCATCGCCGGATCGCTTGTTGGATAGAACGTGGAGTGCTGTTCCTGTCCCTTTGTTATGTCTGCTTCCATGTCATGCCGCGCGCCTGGAGCGGCCTGGTTACCGATTTTCCCAACTACTACATGTCCGCACGACTGGCCCATGAGCACTACGACACTTCACGGATGTATGAATGGACCTGGCTCCAGCGTGAGAAGGACCAGCACGCCGTCGATATCCGCGTCATCGGACTGGTGCCTATAAGCCCCTTCTCGACGCTGGCGATATGGCCGCTAACAGGGTTTGTACCGCTGACCGCCAAGCATATTTGGATATTGCTCAACCTGGTGCTATTAGTTCCGATCTGCTGGATGCTACGCTCGATGACACGCCTCAGTTATCAGCGGATCGCACTGGTCTTTTCGCTGAGCATTCCCTTTTATCGCAATCTCCAGTTCGGTCAGTTTTATGTCCTACTACTGCTTTTGATCGTTGCGGCTGCCTGGGCATACCTGCGAGGGTATCGCGCACTGGCGGGAGTGCTGGTGGCGATCGCCGCGTCTTGCAAGATCTTTCCGGTCCTCTTCTTCGTCTTCTTCCTGCAACGCAGGGACTGGCGTGCGCTGATATGGGGTGCAATTACGGGCGTGGTTGCGGCCTGCGTATCTGTCGCCGTCTTTGGCTGGAATGTGCATCGCATCTATCTGCTCGAAATTCTACCTTGGGCCCTGCACGGCGAAGCCATGCCGCCGTATGTGCCAACTGCTTCCATCTCTGGCGTGCTGCATCGCCTATTTCTCCTTGAGCCACAATGGAACCCGCATCCCTGGCATTCTTCTCCACTATGCTATGCACTGCTGCAGCCTGCATTCCAGATGCTGGTGCTGGCGCCTGCAATCCTTCTTATCCGAAAAGCAGATAGCACCCGAAGCCGTATATTGTTGGAGTGGTCTGCGCTCCTCACCGCGTCCCTTACCATCTCTACCATTCCTGCGTCATATAACTTCGTGCTCATGGCGCTTCCTATGTGCGTGGTAGCGACGGTGTTGTTCCGAGACAGACGATATAGATGGCTGGCTGCCCTGTTGTTCGCTTATATCTGCATGGGCCTTCCGGTACCCGTTCCAAACAGGCCTATAGGGCTTGGCATTCTGCTGTATGAGCCGCGGCTCCCTCTGATGGTCTGTATGCTTTCGGGAATATACGCCCTGTTATGGCGCGATGGCTTCGTTAGGATTTCTGCGCGTGACTGGACTAGCTATGCATGGGCTGCAGCCATGGCCATCTCTGTGATTCTCAGCACACGCTCTACTTTTCTTCGGGAGCGTGCTGTGCGGCGCGAATACGCGTACCGGTTGCCACTGCCAACGCAGGGATTTCTCAACGCCGATCCACAATCTTCAGGAACAAGCATTAGCTTTATTGCATTTACCCTGTCTGGCTATCACCTGGTAACGGCGGATAAGAATGCGGTATCCGTTGATCCGCCTGAAGATTCTCCTAATGACGACCTTTCGTTCGCCCACGGCTTCGGGCATGTCTGGGTAGAGCGAGGACTGAGCCCGCATTCGCAGATCGTAGAGATCCGAAATCCTTCCCACATTGTCATCAACGATGCGCGTGAACCGATGCTCTCCTCTGACGGGCAGAACCTTGCCTTTGTACACGACGATCACGGCCGGGGGCGCTTGATGGTGCGGACAGCATTTCAATCTAATGCCGCGAACGAAGTTGCGCTCACATCTTCTTCGCTGAATGTATATGAAGCGAGCTTTCTTTCCAAAAGAGAGTACGCCTTTGCCGCGGCTGAAGGGCAGCATTCCCCACAGATTTTTCTGACCGATGCAACACACTTAAACACCCCGCTCACGCTCGGTGAATCCCGCTACCCTGCATTGTCACCCGATGGGCGCTGGATCGCTTACAGCCACTTCGAACATGGCGCGTGGAATCTGTGGATTCGCGACCAGGGGACGGGCGTGACGCGACGCATTGCCGATGAGCCATGCAATCAGATTCAGCCCTCTTGGGAAGACGACTCGAAAACACTGCTCTACAGCACGGACTGCGGTCGAAGCCTCTGGTTCACCGCGGTATCGCGGCGAAGAGTGATCCCGTAACAGCGAGTTGCACATCGTGCAGCGTCGAGATTCCGTCCCGGATATACCCCTATGGACAAGGGGTGAAATCTCTCTTCCCATTACCGGCACAAATACTCTACTGGATCATGCGTTTCATGTCAGAAGATCGAGCTTGCGTATCGCATCGTGCAGGTCGCAGTAGTGCAGCTCATAGGTAGGTACGTCAGAGAGCGTCTGCAATATCTTTTCATGCTTCTCGCGAATCTCTCCCGCAGAGAAGAGTTCCTGGCAGATACGCAACGTTGCTGTTCCGGCTGGCAACGTGACAAGTTTTCCCGTTGCTATGGGATAACGGTTCAGGTAAACGATCGAATGCACTTTGACTTCAGGGGTAGTACTGATACGCAGATCGGAGAGTTCAGCGATCTTCACCTCAATCGAAGGCTTCCCCTCCATACGTGGTGTAACGTTTCGGTTTTCTAATTCCGGGAAGAGGGTCTTTGCTTCGGGACGGAAGCGGACTCGATGAGAGTGTCCAATCACACGCGGGCTAGCCGAGCCATTGATCAAATAACAAGTATCATCCGACGTATAGACCCATCCGGCCCGCGCGCACGCATAAGCAAGAGTTGATTTGCCTGCACCCGAGTTGCCGCAGAGCAGAATGCCCTTTCCATTCTTACTGATGCAGGCGGCGTGGATATCAGTCACGGCGGATGCCCCAAGCAATAGGTACACAACTTTTTCGAGGAAGTTATATCGGAAATAGAGCCTATTGTTCAGCGCAGCTTTCTTCAACCAGACGAAGCTCGTACAGGTTTTCAGATCGAGCAATGCCTGGTTATCCCCATCTGCAACCAGGGAATATAGGTGGTTGTATTCCCGCCGAGTAGGTTCGGGCGGGCATTTGGAGCTGCCTCCGCTACTGATACCGATACGCACCTGCAGAGCGATGCTTCCCCGGCGTAGGCGCCTGTGTCCGAAGCTTTCATTCGCGGCAACCAGGACATCTGGATCGTTCGTCATGATCTCAACCGCGAATCCCAGCGGATAGAAGGTTCGATGGAACGGGAGCTCGAAATCGTAGAGAAGAGAATCCTGCGGTCTGCCTGGCGCGGGAACTCCGTCTTTCTTCTGTGCTTTTGGCAGGATACGTCTACTACTCACGCCCGTATCGCCCTGCCTTCCGTGGATGGGGGAAGCGAGACCTGTCTGAACGAGCAAATCGATTGGCAGCATAGGCACTCCGAATTAGAAAAGCTCTTCTGTAGTCCCGGTATAGAAGGCAACAGCTACGCCTGAGTTTAGGAAACGGACTACTCGAAGTTGTCACCGCAGGGTAATGGAATTGTCACGGTCTTGATCGAATTATTCTGGGGTCATTAGCATGCTGCTACATACCGAAAAGATCGTTACTTATCGTGATTTTTATCGGACAACAAAAGAATGACAATTCACTGACGAACGCATGACACGGACGCACCGTTCGCTCTTCTACGGTCATAGACGAAGAGCAAATGCCTATGCCTCAATCAGCCAAGATCGCCGTTTCAGCAAACATCGTTCCGAGTAAGAGGCCGCAAATGAGCATCCGCTCCGTTTGCATGTCTCGGATGTTCTGTTTCGCAGCGGTATGGATACTGGCACTCTCCTCATCTACCGCGGTCCTGTCCGCATACGGCCAGGTAGTGACTCAGACCACGGCACAATCTCAGACAGGGGGCACCGCTAGTGAGTCGGCGACGTCTGCCGACAGCAGCGACTCAGAGAACACTCAGGACTCGGCAGGTCTTGCGGGTCAAATGCCCCAAACATCGCTTTCCGCTGACCAGATCATCAACATCCTCCAACGAAGCCCCGATCTTGTCGTAGAGCTGAAGTCGGAGCTGGCGGATCGCATGCAGCAGCAAGGCGTACAGATTGATCCAAATGATATCTCGGATCAGACGCTTTACAGCCAGATCTCCTCGAACGCCAACTTGCGCGCGAGTATCACAAGCGTTCTACGCGCGCGCGGGTATGTATCCGACGGGGACCTTCAATCCATGGGATCGAGCGTTCCAGAGGAAGACTCTCCCAGGCATTTGTCCTCGACGGGATCTTCACTCTCGCGAGGTGACGATGCCGTTGAGGCAGGCGCTGGTACGAGCGAGAGATCGCCAGGCTTTGGCGAAAATGACAATTCGGCGAGCGCGGGTCCATTCATGCGTCCAGATCACAGCCGGCAGAGCGCTGAGGGAAGCCCTCGGCGGCAAGAGAAGGTAAACGCATCGACCGACTCGCCGAAGGTTTTCCGGCGTCCCTCTCCCTACGATCTGCAGTCGATGCGCGATCTCTACACGCAAATTCCCAACGAAACCGCCCAGCTAAGGCGCTTCGGATCGGAGGTATTCATAAATCACGACGGCTCTGCGGTTGCGATCGGAATCTCGAGCCAGAACACTCCCCTTGATGTGCCGTTGGGACCGGACTATATCGTTGGGGCCGGAGATACGCTCACAATCAATCTGTGGGGAGGAGTTACCCAAAACATCACTCGTACTGTCGACCGTGACGGCCACATCTTTCTTCCAGAAGCGGGATCGATCCAACTCGCGGGGCTGTCTCTCGGGACGGCGCAGAGCTTGATTGGCAGTGAGCTTAAGCAGCAGTTCCGGAATGCGCAGGTTTCAGTAACCGTCTCGCGCCTGCGATCGGTGCGCGTTTATGTAGTCGGTGATGTACAGCAGCCCGGCGGATACGATATCAGCGCGCTTGCTACTCCCTTAAGTGCACTCTACGCCGCTGGCGGTCCTACATCGATTGGGTCGCTGCGCACGCTGCTCCACTATCGTGGCAAGCAGCTGGTTGAAAAGGTCGACCTTTACGACTTCCTGCTTCACGGCATTCGCAACGGCAGCGCGCCCTTTGAGAGCGGGGATACGCTGCTTGTGCCGCCCGCTGGTCCCCAGATCGCAATATTTGGTGCGATCAAACGTCCGGCGATCTACGAGCTCAAAGCCGGGGAGACAACCCTCGCTTCGGTCGTCGAGGACGCCGGTGGATTCACCGCTGCGGCTTCGCTCAGCCACATCAGGATCGAGCGGATTGACGCTCACCATCAGCGTGTGACGGTAACTCTACCCGATCACGACACGCAAAGCCCACAGGCCGCCGGAGGTGCAATCGACAATTTCCAGGTCGAGGACGGAGATCGGATTCGCATTGAACCGATCCTGTCCTACAGCCAGCGGGCAATTTATCTCGCAGGCCATGTAGTGCGTCCCGGACGTCTGCCCTATAGCGACGGCATGCACCTAAGCGATGTCCTCCGCAGCTATCAGGACATGTTGCCCGAGCCCGCGGCCCATGGAGAGCTTGTCCGCCTTGTTCCGCCCGATCTGCATGCGGAGACCATCGACTTCAACGTTCCCGATGTGCTGATCGGAAACGCCAATATCGACCTGCACCCGTTCGATACCATCAGGATCTTCGGACGCTACGAAGTGGATGCCCCGAAGGTCACGATCCGTGGTGAAGTGCTGCGGCCTGGTACATACCCGATGTCCAAGGGCATGACCGCAGCGGGACTCGTCCGCATGGCGGGCGGTTTCAAGCGGGACGCTCTGTTGGAAAGTGCCGATCTCACAAGTTATGAGGTAAGCAACGGCAATCGTCTCGTCGAAGATCTTGCGACGGTAAAAATCGGAGCAGCAGTTACAGGGTCCGACGCTCAAGCTGACGTTCCTCTCAAGCCAGGAGACATTCTGGCAATTCATCAGATCACCAGTTGGAATGACATGGGCGAGTCGGTAACCATCTCAGGCCAGGTCAGATTTCCAGGTAGCTATGGATTCACCGATGGGGAGCATCTCAGCTCAGTTTTGCGGAGAGTCGGAGGCCTTCTTCCTACGGCATACCCAATAGGTGCGGTGTTCACTCGGGTCCAGGTCCGTGAGCTTGAGCAGAAGAGTCGTGAAGAGTTGATTCGACAGATCGAGACGAACTCGGCGGCTGCGCGCCTTTCCCCTGGTCTGGCAGGCAGCAACGCAGGCGGAGAGCTGCAACTTATCAAGGCCCAGCAAGAGCAGGTACTTTCAGATCTGAAAAGTCGCCCGCCCATGGGTCGCATGGTGATTCACGTCACCCCCGACATCGACAGTTGGGCGAATACGCCTGCGGACATAGAGCTGCGCAGGGGAGACATACTGACGATTCCGAAGCGGCCCGGCTTCGTACTTATAACCGGTCAGGTCTACAACGCAACCGCTCTCACTTATGCGCCGGATAAAACCGCCGGTTGGTATCTCAGCCGCGCTGGTGGAACCAATGCAACCGCCAACCGCAAAGAAATATTCATTATTCGCGCTAACGGCTCGGTCGTTGGTCGCCACTCGGGAGGATGGTTTGATGCTGACGTTCTTTCAACCAAGCTCAATCCAGGCGATGTCGTCGTCGTACCACAGAAGATCCTCGGCGGCTCATTGTTTTGGAAAACCTTATTGAGTACCGGGCAACTTGCCGCATCCGTTGCGATCACTGCGGCTGTGGCTGCAGCGGCGCTGTAGGCATGCTTTCCATACCAAAGACTTTCTCACTGCTTGCGATGTGTTTCATCATGACTCTTTCTCTCCAAGCCGCCCGTTTCTCCAACCCGCAGGACGGCCCGCAGGCTAGCGCCTCCAACATGGCGTCGACATATGTACCGATTGAAAGCTGGGTTTACCCCACATTCGAGCGGCTTGCTGCCGAAGGTTACCTTCCCGCCGCTTTCTTTAGTCTGCGTCCATGGACCCGGATGGATTGTGCGCGTCTGGTGGACGAAGCTGAAGATCTGGTGGACAAAGATGAAGAGCAGATCGCCGCCAAGCCAGCGGCGTCCGACGCTCCTGCCCTCCTCGCTAGTCTGAAAGAAGAGTTTGCCGTAGAGCTAGCGCGGCGAGCAGGCGCAGGCAATGTCGAGTTTCGCCTGGAGTCGTTGGATCAACGCGTGACCGTGATTGCGGGTCGCCCCTTAACCGACGGATTTCATTTTGGCGAAACCTTGGTGAATGACGATGGCCGGCCATTTGCGGAGGGCGCCAACCTCTATTCAGGGGTTTCCTTCCGGGCAACGGCTGGCCCCTTCGCAGCTTATGTCAAAACCGAACTCCAGCGAGTGCCTTCAGCACCAGTTCCGGATGGCTTAGCGCAACAGCAGATCGCGGCGGCGGATTTCACGTCGTCGGCGGCAGCAGGGCCTATCTCCGGCTTCCTTCGCGGGAGGCTTCTCGAAGCGAATGTTTCCTTCACGGTCTCCAACAATCAGTTCACGTTTGGGCGTCAATCGCTCTGGTGGGGACCAGCGCGAAGCGGCGCGACTCTCTTCAGCAACAATGCCGAACCGATCGATATGCTTCGCTACGACCGTGTCCGTCCATTCCTGCTGCCAGACATCTTAAAGCTACTTGGCCCCATCCGCGCCCAGGTGCTCGTAGGCCGTCTCTCCGGGACGCAGTATGTACGCCCGACGAGTACTCTCCTTGGAACCTCAGGTGTTGCGCTCAGGGACCAACCCTTCATTCATGGAGAGAAAATCTCGTTCAAACCCACACCAAACTTTGAGTTCAGCGTTTCGCGCACGGTAATCTTCGGCGGTGCAGGCTCACCCGTAAATAGCTCCACCTTCCTACGCAGCATATTTTCGGTGGGAACAAAGAACGGAACAAACGATCCGGGAGATCGACGAATCGCCTTCGATGCCCAATATCGAATTCCCGGTTTACGGAATTGCCTGACGGGCTATTTCGACGGCTTTTCTGACGACCAGCCTTTCCCGCTGGCCTACCCGACAGAGAGTGCGTGGCTATCCGGGTTTTTCCTTCGTTGTGTACCACGCCTTCCGCGTCTGACACTTCGTGCAGAGGGTCTCCTTTCGCCGCACCGTGATCTGGCATTTCCAGGTTTTTTCTACTTCAACGTTCACTACCTGAGCGGCTATACAAACAACCGGCAACTGATTGGCAGTTGGATCGGGCGTGAAGGAGACGGCGAACAGGCATGGGCCACCTGGCATCTCTCGCCGCGTTCTTCAGTGGAACTGAGTGGACGCAGCATGACGGTCAATCGGGAATTTCTTCGCGGTGGAACGCTACGAGACCTGCGCGCCACCGTAGATATTGCTCTTCGCCCTGAATGGCAGTTATGCCTGGAAGAGCAGACGGAGCGGTGGCGCTTTCCTTTGCTCTTCACAACTCCGCAGCACAATACAGCGTTCACTTTTCAGCTTTCCTATCGGCCGCTTGGAAGGATAAGACAATGATTCCCAACTCAGTCCTTCCAATCCCGGAGCTGGATGAGGCAGTGGAGATCGGTCATGAGCCGACTTGGGCAATCCGCGCCATGTTGCTCTGGAAGCATCGCCGCAAGCTGGCACGCGTTACAGCAATTTCTCTGCTGGTAAGTCTTGCCGTCTCGTTTGCTATTCCCAAGCAATACAAGTCCACCGCAAGCATCATGCCACCTGATCAGCAAGGATCAGGCTCTATGCTGTTGGCGGCGCTTGCAGGCCATTCGGGTGGTTTGGGGGCATTGGGCGGTCTGGCGAGCGGACTTCTTGATACACACTCTTCCACTGCCTTGTTTATAAACCTGTTACAGAGCGGAACCATCAGTGGTCACCTCATTGACCGGTTCAACCTGCAACACGTTTACCACAAGCGCTATCGCATTGATACGACCAAGCACCTTGCGCGATGCACCAAGATTACGGAGGACAAGAAGAGCGGCGTCATCACGATTGCAGTGGAAGACAGAAGCAGGGTGCGTGCTCGCGATTTGGCACAGGCATATCTTGATGAGCTGAACAAACTCGTCACACAGACAAATACTTCGGCGGCCCATCAGGAACGTATCTTCGTCGAGCGGCGTCTGCAGGAAGTTCAGGCGAATCTCGAAGATGCAGAAATGCAGCTAAGCCAGTTCTCGAGCAAGAGCAGCGCTATCGACATTAAGGAGCAGACCCGCGCCATGGTCGATGCCGGCGCGCGAGTGCAGGCGGAACTCCTAGTCGAACAGTCGGGCCTCCAGTCTCTGCGCCAGATCTATGGCGATGGCAATGTCCGGGTGCGCGAGACAGTGGCCCGTATTGCCAGCTTGCAAGGTGAGCTTACAAAAATGACAGGGTCTTCGGCCCCACTGACCGCAGAAGCAATTCATGACGACAACACAAACTCCGGTGGCGGCGACGATAAGGGCGAACTCTACCCTCCTTTGCGCCAACTTCCGCGGCTTGCCGTCCCATATGCCGACCTCTACCGCCATGTGAAGGTACAAGAGACCGTATTTGAGCTACTCACGCAGCAGTATGAAATGGCCCGCATCGAGGAAGCTAAAGATGTTCCGGTTGTGAGAGTAATCGACCCGCCCGGAATACCCGAGAAGAAGTCGTTCCCTCCGCGCTTGCTGCTCACGCTGCTGCTCACGTCTCTTTCGTTCGTGGGCGCGTCGGCTCTAATCCTGGTACGGGATCATTGGAAGAAGGTCGACTCTGCTGATCCCCGCAAGATGCTCGTAGTTGAGATCTTGCCCGTATTGCGTCGGCGGATTAGCCTCCTTCGCCTGAAGCGAGGTGCCGAATGAAAACACACTTTGCGAATACTGCACGACTACGGCTCCTATCGGATTGGGCCATCAGTGACGGCGATCTACATCGTTGCCCTTACAAAGCCCAGAAGGAATCGTAATCATGAAGATCCTCATTAGTGCTGCCTCATACGCGTCGAATATCTCCGGCATACAGCGCCACGCTTGCAATGTCGTGCGCTGTCTGTTGCAGCAGCCGGAGGTGTCCTTTGTGCATCTTGTTATCGCGCCCTGGCAGCGCAAGCTGGTGCAGGACGCCGGTATCAAGCCAGATGTTCGACTTTCAACGCATATTGCTGAGATGGAGTCAGGCTCGCTCAGTCGAAATTCGTGGCACTACTGGAGACTTCCGGAGCTTGCAGCTCGCCTGGAAGTCGATTTGGTCCATCTCACCTATCCCGTACCCGTGAATGCCGCCGCGTTCATATGCCCGACGGTGGTGACGCTGCACGATATGTATCCCTATGAAATTCCCAGGAATTTCGGGTTCCCTAAATTCATCTTCAATCGTCTGGTCCTAAAGCAATGTCTTCGCAACGTCGACGTCATTGCCTGCGTCTCCGACGCTACGCGTAACCGCTTGGAGCAGTACTCATCAGCTCCCGTATGGCGCAAAGCGATCCGGATCTATAACTGCGTCGAAGCGCAGCCGCACTGCGCCACGCAGTCGCCTCTTCCGAATTGGCAGGGTGAGCCGTTTCTGCTCTGCGTCGCGCAGCATCGCCACAACAAGAATCTTCCTCTATTGATCCGGACCTTCGATCGACTGCTGCGCTCCGGACATGCCGGTTCGAATCTGAAGCTTGTCATCGTGGGAATCACTGCGCAGGATACCCGCAATATTCACAGAGTGGTGGCAGCACTGGGTCTTGGCGCGAGCATTTGCTTTCTTGAAGGCCTGTCCGAGCCGGAACTGCAATGGTGCTACATCCGGTGCGAAGCGGTGGTAGCTCCCTCCCTGACTGAAGGGTTCGGGCTTCCAGTTGCAGAAGCACTCCTTGCTGGATGCCGGATCGTCTGTTCGGACATACCGGCGCATCGGGAGATTGGAGATGGAAGATGCCGTTTTGTGGCATTGGGGCAAGACGCAGAGAACGCATTCGAAGAAGCGATTGTGGAAGTCCTCAAGGAGCCCAAGAGAGCGCCCGTGACTCTTTCTCAGTTCTCCACGCCGACTCTTGCGAAGCAATACATCAGCCTATATCGCAGGATCATTTATTCCACCGTTCCTGAGGAGAATACATGCGCTCCCATTTCGATTAATGGGGCAACGTCAGAGAGGCAGCCTCTATGACGATTATCAACTGCGTATTCGCGCTGCCGGGTCGAGAGGAAGAACATGGGCGCATCTGAATCTGTCACATCGCGTCTCTATGCAGAAACTCTCGTAGCTTCTGGCAGGGAATTGCGTACGACTTCAACATACCTACTCCAGAACACATTGGCAGCGATTGAGGTGGCGTCTGACTTTTTGACGTGCACTGTCGGCATTCTCATGGCTTACTTTCTTGAGTCTCAGCTATATATCGGAAGACAAATTCCATATCCCATCCGCGAAGCCGCGGCAGTAAGTCTTAGCGTCTCATTATTCGCTGTACTTCTTCTGCACCGAAACGGAGCGTATCGCGGAAGTGGCGGCCTGCTCCAGATTCGGGAAACGGAACGCGCAATTCGCGTCCCCGTGCAGTCCGTGCTTGCCATGCTTCCATTCAGCCTTCTTTTGAAGCTGAAGTTCTCCTGGCTGAATTTCATCGTTGCACTCGTTCTGATACCGGCCTTACTGATCTTGCAGAAGCACGCATTCGCTGCGGCGATCCGCGCAGTCCGCGTAAGAGGGCATGGCATAGACCGAGTGATTGTGTACGGAATAGGCGCAACAGGGAAGCGCATCCTTTCGGTGTTTTCTTGTTCGCTTCGCCTCGGACTCTACCCGGTAGCCGTGATCGATGATAACCCCGTACTTGACGACGAATGGATGCCCGAGATGGGATACCGGCGACGCCGTTCTGTTCCGGTTCAGCGTGGGCCGATCACATCTGCGTTGCTAACCTCCTGTCAGTGCAGCACCCTCGTTGTCGCGCTTCCGAACCTCTCCTCAGAGCAAATTGCTACAGCCGTGGATGCCGCTAACCAGGCTGGATCACGGGTCCTCTTTCTTTCCGCTACTGAACTCCAGGAACAGAAGTGGACGGAATCCATTGATGTCGACGGGCTATCGCTTACTCCTATGCTTGAGTCGTTCGAGCGGTGGCCCTACTCAATTGCGAAACGCATAGCCGATCTCATTGGCTCCTTGCTGCTATTGGCATTGTTGTCTCCTCTGTTCTTCCTGATTGCTTTCTGCATAAAGCTTGACTCGAGTGGCGCCGCGCTTTTCGTTCAGGACAGAGTAGGCCACAACGGTGAGCTCTTCAGGATGTACAAATTTCGTTCGATGCACAAAGGCACGCCACAATATGAATTTTCCCCGACCACGCCATTCGATCCTCGAATCACCAGGATCGGAAGGTTTCTCAGGAGGACCAGCCTGGATGAATTGCCTCAACTGATGAATGTCTTTCTGGGAGATATGTCCTTGGTAGGCCCCAGGCCGGAGATGCCCTTTATCGTGCAGATCTATACCTCCGAGCAGCGGCAGAGACTCCAGGTCATTCCCGGGATTACCGGCCTGTGGCAACTAAGCGCCGATAGAGCCTTCCTTATCCACGAGAACATCCAGTATGACCTCTACTACATCCGAAACCGCGGATTCTTTATGGATATAGCGATTCTGATTCACACATTGTTCTTCGCTATGCGAGGAGGCGTATGACGAACTCCACTTCTAATGCGCAATGGAAATCGACGCAGGATTGGTCATCACCATCTCCCATTCAATGCGACAAGTCCGAAGCTTGCCATACTGAATATCGCCTGCCGGACTCTCGCGATACAGTAACGATCACTCAATATCTCTGTCTCCGGGGAAATCAATGAGCGTCGCAATCATAACTGGCTCGTCTGGACTCGTTGGATCGGAAGCGGCGATGTACTTCGCGGCTCTGGGATTCGACGTGGTAGGAATCGACAATGGCATGCGCGAGGTATTTTTTGGGCAGGCCGCTTCCACACGGTGGATGACGGACAAGCTAAAGAAAGAATTGCCGCGTTATACGCATTACGACCTGGACATACGCGATGCGCCTGCCATCAACCGTGTCTTCGCCAAATATTCCGTCGACATCCAACTGATCATCCATACCGCTGCGCAGCCGTCCCACGATTGGGCGGCCAACGATCCCGTCACCGACTTTACGGTGAATGCGAACGGTACATCCGTTCTGCTCGAGGCAGCGAGAAATTATGCACCTAAGGGGGTATTCATCTTCATGTCGACGAATAAAGTTTATGGAGATCGCCCCAATTACTTGCCCCTCGTGGAACTGGATACTCGTTGGGAAATTGATCCAGAGCATGAGTATGTTGATGGAATCCCAGAGAGCATGTCGATCGATGGAACGCTGCATAGTCTATTCGGCGCGTCGAAAGTAGCCGCAGACACGCTCGTTCAGGAATACGGCCGGTATTTTGGCATGAGAACGGCATGTTTCCGCGGCGGATGTTTGACTGGGCCGAACCACTCGGGGGCCCAACTTCACGGGTTTCTGGCGTATTTAATGAAATGCGCCGTTATGGGCACGCCGTACACTATCTTCGGTTACAAGCGCAAACAGGTTCGTGACAACATCCATAGCGCCGATCTGATTCAGGCATTCCATCATTTTTTTATGAACCCACGATGTGGAGCGACTTATAACATCGGCGGCGGCCGCTTCAGCAACTGTTCGATGCTTGAGGCCGTTGCGCTTTGCGAAACGATCACCGGCAACGAGCTAAATTACACCTATGTTGACGAGAACCGTCGGGGAGATCACATCTGGTGGATTAGTAATCTGTCTCGCTTCAAAGCCGATTATCCAGACTGGTGCCTGCGCTTTGATGTTCCAGAAATCCTGCAACAGATCTACGAGCTGAACGCAGAGCGATGGGGGGCTGGATGCTTAATCTAGGCAAGAAAAATGTCCTTGGAATATTGATCGATGCAGTGGATTACGAAGCCGTCATTTCTTTTGTATTCGAGCGCTCCAGGCAAAAGCGCGGTGCGATGATTTCCGCTCTTGCCGTTCACGGAGTGATGACGGGCGTCTTGGACGCGGAGCATAAGTTTCGCTTGAATGGCTTCGACTTGCTTGTCCCCGATGGTCAACCCGTCCGCTGGGTGATGAATTGGCTCTACGGGACTAATCTGCTCGACCGAGTGTACGGACCTGAACTCATGCGAAAGATCTGCGAGCGAGCAGCGAGCGAAGGCACCTCAATTTACCTGTATGGAAGTACAACACCGGTAGTTACTTCGTTGGCCGAATCGCTCACAAGAATGTTCCCGGAGATCAACATTGCTGGCTGTGAGCCCTCAGCGTTCCGCAAGCTTAATCCGGATGAAAACGCTGCCCTCCAGCAGCGGATCCAGGCATCTGGCGCCTCCATCATCTTTATTGGGCTCGGTTGTCCCCGACAGGAAATTTTCATCTACGAATTACGCGATAGTCTCTCCGCTCCCGTACTGGCTGTCGGCGCTGCGTTCCCACTCTTAGCCGGGATGTTGCCCCAGGCCCCACCGTGGATGCAGCGCTTCGGTTTGGAATGGCTATTCCGTCTCCGTGCCGAACCACGTCGATTGTGGCGCCGGTATCTTTACCTCAATCCTGCATATCTCATTCTTGTGACGTTGCAGCGCTTCGGGGTAAGGCATTTCTCGCCTCAAGGCAGCCCCCCGGCCAATGATGCTTTGGGTGGCTAAAGGTAGCCACGAATAGGCGCTATGGAGCTTCCACATGAACAGTTTCTCCGGGAGGAACGCTCACCCCGGTCCACGTTATTGCTCGGCCGAAGTATTTCGAATCGGCAGTCGCTTTCACTTTTACTCCATCTATTGCTAATACATTGGATGATCCGACAAAAGCTGCTCTCCATCGGAGGGGACTCTTCCCATGATTCGTTAGCGCGGTTCTTCGGTCTCCCGTATGCCGCACGGAGATGACAGTGCCCTCAAGCGAAAGATTGCGCAGCTCCGCCCACCCCGTCGCCGTCGTCAACTGAGGCAGCGTTGCAACAACGGTCGCAAAACGCCTGCCCGCAACGATCTCCGCCAGCGGCAGCGTCGGCTCGACGCGAACGCCCATCAGCCCCGTCGTCATCGCTCCAATTACCGAATACGAAACCTCGGGATACTCACGCCGCTCACGACCCTCGCGCGTCAGGTCGATCATCTGCGCATACGCTGCCTCCGCATCGCCGTATCGGTAAAGGACCTCCGCATAATGTGACTTCGCCTCCACCGCGCTCGCAGACTCTGTCTTCATCGTCGCCAGCAGCGCCTGCAAAGCACTCGCCGTCTTCGGCCCCGCATCCGCCGCATCGCGATAGAGCAGATCCGCTCCCGCGCGTCCTGTGAACTGATGCTGCTTATTGAAGAACGCGTAGAAGTATCCCTGCGCATCGTTCCACCACACTGTGTTGATCAGTGACTTCACCTCGGCTGCAGTCTGCAATGACTTCTGCGCAGCCTGTCGGTTGCCGCGAATCGCCTGGATCGCAGCATAGGCGCGATACGCCGCATACTGCGTCGCCAGCAGATCGATGCCCACCAGGTTGTCTCGGCTGCTCTCCTCATACGTCGGATCGCCGCGGAAGAAAGGAGGCGCCTCGATGTTGCTCGCCCGCTTCATGATGCGGGCCGGGCTCAGGCTCCAGCGCGCAACGTACTCGTTCATCGTGCGGTCGTAGAAGTTCAAAAACACCGGGTCTTCGACGTACGACTTATCCCCCGTCCACAGATACATGCGATAGCACGCATCCAGCACATCGAAGTTCGCAGGCAGGTTGTACCAAAACTCTGCATCGCTTTTATAGTCGACCGGTGCAGGGCGGTTGAGCCGATCTATCTCCCAATAACTGCACCAGTCTCTCGAAGCCGCGATGTTCTCCGCAAACCGGCGTAGCATGTTGTGGTTATACCGCGCCAGCCCCAGCCCCTGCGCACCGTCGGCCTGATGCGACGTATCGCGCATACAGAAGGCTTGCCGCCCAGGCAGTGCGGCCTCGTACCACGGCCCCACCGGGTCGCCGTCGAAGACATACGACATCGCCTCCTGTTTGGCCCATCGAAAGACATTCACCAGACGAGCATCAGACGAATCGAACTCCAGCTCCGACTGCGCATCGCGTGTCTCGCCTAGCGAGGACATCGCGCTCGACATCAAAAACGGAACAAGGCACAGCGCCTTGTTAACCTGCCTGCGAGTCATGCCATCTCGCGAAGCTGCGCGTTCAAAGAACATCGTCTCCTCCACCTCGTTCAGACTATTCGAAGCCTGCGCACATCCGCTTCACGCAAACGCAATCACCAGTCCCGGCGCGGACAGATCGCCGGGAGTAGCACTCCGCAACCCCACTTTGCGCATCACCTCTCCCGACAGATGCAACACCTTCCCGCGAACCTGCACGTCGCCGGTAATATCCATCGCCTCGTCGCCCGCAAGGTCCTGCGCCAGCACTCGCTTCCCATGCAGCGGCTGATCGAAGACCATCGTCAAGCTCTTGAAATTCCCGAAGACCCCATAAGGCCCCGGCGCATCCTCGACCGGCAATGTGACCTCGCACTCCGGCATGTACCAGGCCTCTCCCACGCGCGTTCTCTCCTGCGCAGCTACGGCAAGGGCTCCATTCGGAAAGCGCGCCGCAAAGACAAACGGCCTCTCGCCCTTCGCCTTCACTTCGGGCAGCGCCATGCCTCTGGCCATCCGCGCTGGAGCCCCCTGCCGCACCTCCGCGCCAATCAGCTCGCTCTCCCAGCTCTGTCCCTTTGCAAACCTCCAGCTATCGGTCAGAACCTCGTCGTCAATCGCGACCGCTCCAATCCCCGG
>NZ_LMUS01000008.1:27997-178448 GCF_009765835.1 Granulicella sp. L56
GCGACCCGTTGAAGAAGAGATCGGCATCGTCACCCGGCCTCAATCCCGTCAGCGGATGACGCATCACTCCCATCGTGCATCCCATCGCCGCGGCCACATAAACTTCATCTTCTACGTTCAGCAGGGCCTTCACTTCCGCGTGTCCCTCCGCGCCCTTCAGCATCGCCGCCAGACGATCAAGCGTCGTCGGCAGCGAAAGGATCGACGTCACATCGTACGTTCTATAAACATCCGTATTGCGCAGAATCACCATGCGCCGCGAGGCCCAAGGCTGCGAGCCAAAGCGCCCATCCTTATGCCAATTTCCATTAACCGCAGACTCCCCATGCACATGCTCCAGCCGCAGCGGAAGACGCATCCGATCACGCAACTGCACCAGCTCGAAATTCGGATCGCCGATATCGATCTTCCAATAACGAATCCCAGCGTCATTACTGAGCGTCTCTAAATGACCCCCGCGGTCGCCCTCCGGCGTGTTGCGGCACCACAATGCCGCGCTGCGCCATCCCGCCTCTTTGACCGCACGATTCAACCCTCGCAGCCGTTCGGTAGCATCGCCGGTAAACGAGGGAAACTTCGCCGTCGCCAGCTCGAACGTCGCCATGCCGCCGCTCTCCCATCCATCGTCTAACAGCAGGAAGAGATCGCCGCGAACCTTCCGATAAAACTCCTTCGCCCATCCCCCGACGCCCAATACGTTATCTTCCGTCATGGCCGCACGGGCCAACTGGGCTCCAGCATCGCCTTCAAGCAGCGTTGCATCGAGCGTTCGAAGGCCATGCCCATACATATAGTTCTGCACCGCCCATGTGCACCAGTAGTTCGGCGCATCGCACGGCTTCGTGGGTACCAGGTTCATCCCTCGCTTCCGCTCTAATCCAACGCTCTGCGAAAGTCCGGACATTGCCGGTGCGATCGTCGTCGCAATCGATGCTCCGAGGAACCGCCGTCTGCTCATTCTCATCGTTGTCCCTTTAATTTCATGTAGCGAGGTTGGCTGGCATCGCGCAAAACAAGCGTAATGCCAGCCACGGAATCAAGACACAGCAGCCTCAGAACGTGAAGCGCCCGCCCAACTGTATCTCGCGCGGTGTACCGTTGGTACCGGTGATCTGCCCGAAACTCGGGTTCTGCGCCGTGCAGCACGTCGTGTTCGGGTTGGAGTAGTGCGGCGTGTTCGTCAGATTGAAGGCGTCCACCTGAAAGCTCGCGCCCATCTGCTCACGAATCCTCACCGTCTTCGACAGCGATACGTCCGAGTTTCTGTAGCTCGGCCCGAGCACCTTTCCAACGCCCGAGTTGCCCAGTTGATACTGTGCCGGAGTCGTCAGGCACGTTGTGTCGAACCACTCCGACGTCTTGCCGATCTTTCTGATCGTTGGGCACGCAAGTTCAGCACGGTTCGAAAAGCCGCTGTTGAGGTTGTCGTTCGAAATGCCGAAGCTCAACGGCTGGCCCGATTGCAGCATCGTAATACTGCTCACCTGCCATCCGCCCAGCAGCAGATCGATCGGCCGCGAGCTGTTGGCGAGCCACGTTCTGCCATGCCCAAAGGGAAGCTGGTAGACAAAGCTGGCGATGAAGTTGTTCGGCACGTTAGGCGCCTGGCTCGTTCCCACCGCGCGGTTCAGATTGTCATGCAGGGGATAGAAGACGTTCATGTCGTCGATCTCCTTCGACCACGTATACGAGACGCGGCCCTCCAGCCCATGCGAGAAGTTCTTCGTCAGCTCCGCCTGCATCGCGTGGTAGATCGACTGCCCATCCGACGTGGCATAGTTGATCGACGTCACCTCTGGCGCGATGCCATAGTACGGTCGCCGCGGCGTCAGGTCTCCCGGCCCCGGCGCAGGTGTGTCGATGTTGTAGTCGCGATAGAGATTGATCCCTCTCGTCCCCACATAGCTCAGGCTGAACGCCGTCGATGGCGTCAACTGCTGCTGGATTCCGAGGTTCCATGTATAAGCATTGTCCGGGCGGAAGTTTCTCGGTATCAGCGTCACCGAAGAGTTCGGCTGCGGAGTAACCGGCCCTGTCGTCGCCAGCGGAATGAACGCTGGCAACCCCTGCACGCTCACCTGCGTAAACGGCGTGTACGCAAGCTGCTGGTTCAAATAGTACTGCTGGAAGTACGGGAAGTTGCGCTCCAGGTTGCCGCCGATCGCTCCAAAGTTCCCCGGAAACGTCGTGATGCCAAACGCTCCGCGCACAGCCGTCCTGCCATTGTTAGGCGAATAAGAAAACCCAACCCGAGGAGCGTAGTTCCCATAGTAGTTGTCTACGTTCGGCGCACGGTTGTTGTTGCTCGCGATATCCAGCAGCCCCGTCGATAGGTTGAAGTTCGACTGTCGGTTGAACTTGTCGATCGCCTGCGTAATCACGTCCCAGCGCAGCGCCAGATTCAGCGTCAGCGATTTCGACATGTGATATTCGTCCTGCGCATACACGCCCGCCAGGTTCGCGCGCGTCGCCGGATCGGTATCGACGAACCCACGATACAGCGAAGAGGGAATGCCCAGCAGGAAGCTGGCAAAGGCATTTCCACCCACGCTATTGCTGCAGTTCGGCTGCCCCGTGCAACTGCTCGTATAGTCCGCGTTGAACGAGAAGCTGCCATTCTGGCTCGCATTGGCATTGGTCAACGAAGCCTGCAGCCGCCGATAGTCTTCGCCCACCGTGATCGTATGCTTGCCGAAGACTCGAATGAAGTTGTCGGTAATCTGGTACACGTTCGTGATGCGGTGCGAGTTCGTCCAATCCTGCGATCCCGTAGGCGCAATGTTGCCTACATCGAAGATCGCCATGCCCGACGCTCCCGCAAACGCCGCATCATTCCCGTTCGGAATCCCCAGCGCCGTATTCTCGTTGGTCCCAAAGTCGTTGCCAAAATCTTTGGTGTAAAAACGATTGAACCCGAACCGCAGCTCGTTGGTCGCCTTGGGCGAGAAGGTATGGTCATACCCGACCGCCGTGTTGTGGTCACGCGAAGAGGCATTCACATCGCCGATCTGAATGAAGCGCGTCCCCGGCGAAGGGGCCGTCAGATCGCGTCGCTGGTACGACTCGCGCGCAAACAGCCGGTCGCCGTTTCCGAACTGATAGTCCGCCTTGGCGTCGAACTGGTGGTTGTTGTCCGTCTCCGCCGTGTTCGCCTTGTAGTTCTGACTGATGCTGTTCTGATTGGTCGCCTCCGGCCAGATCGACGCATCGGCAACCATCTTCGCCGCCACCGGATCGAAGCGCGACGCAGGCACCTGGTACGCCGATCCCTGGCTCGTCGTCACAATCGGAAACGGATTGCCCGTCGACGGATCATAAAGAGTAGGGAACTGGCTGGTGAGAAACTGGCCCTGTTTCATCAGGTCGGTAGGCACGGTCAGGTTATAGGCGATGCCGTTGTTGAGCAGCAGCCCTTGATAGTCCACAAAGAAGAAAGCCTTGTTACGAATGATCGGCCCGCCCAGCGATCCGCCGAACTCATTCGAGCGGTAAGGAGCCTTGGTCAGCGCCTGCCACTGAATCGCATTCAGGCTGTCGCTGCGAAAGAACTCATACGCCGATCCGTGAAACTGGTTGGTGCCCGACTTCACAAACGCATTCACCTGCGCTCCGCCATACGTGCCAACCGTCGCGTCCGCATTGCTGGTCGAAACCTTCACCTCCTGCAACGAGTCCAGCGCAGGCGTCACGTTGATAAACGCGTTCAACAGCTCCATATTGCTCACGCCGTCCAGCGTGTAGGTCGTTCCGCCCCACGGCAGCCCGTTCACGCTGGCTGTAATCGAGCCCGACGCTCCAGCACCCGCCGCCGCCTCAGGAGCGCTGCCAAAGCCCGTCGCCACCGATCCCGGAACCGTCTGCACCAGTTGCGAGAACACCCGCCCATTCAGCGGCAGGCTCACAATCGCGTGCGTATTCAGCACCTCGCCCATCGACGAGCTGGACGTATTCACCAGCGGATTGTCCCCCGTCACCTCGACCGACTGCGTCGCCGAGCCCAGTTGCAGCGTCACATCCACGCGCGTCACGCCGTCCACGGTCACCACGTTGCCGCTCGAAACCGTCGTCTGAAACCCGGCTGCGCTCGCCTCTATCTTATAGTTGCCCGGAGGCAGCAGGTTGGCGATGTACTCTCCGTGGCTGTCCGACGTGAGTTGGCTCACCACCCCCGTATCCTGGTTGGCGACGCTGACCTTCGCTCCTGGAACCAGCGCTCCAGTCGAGTCCTGAATGGTTCCCTGCAACCGTCCGCTGACACCCTGTCCAAACGACACCGCCGCAAACAGCAGCAAGCACGCCACCGCCAGCACCGAACCGCGGAGCGGGAATCGCATAGATCGTGGGAGTTGCAAAACTTGCCGGATCTGTTCGCGCAGCCCGGGTCTACGGACCGCCTCATTGGCATTTATTGGGAATTGCATACTGCCTCCTTAATAGCTTTCAGATGAACCTCACTCCGAGCGGCGAACTCTCTCAGCATGTATCCGCTTACATCAAGCGCCGCGAACCCGGTCAACATTCGACCCATTCCGCGTCACTCGAATCGGAGTCTTCAATAGCCAGAGAACAGTAGCGCCTGAAAAGAAGAACAGTCTAGATAAACGCAGATACCCGAGTGCTACAACCGACCCAACCCCGCTGATATCTGCAATAAAAACTATAAGTTACAAGGACGTTACGCCACGTTACACGCACCTATTTTAAGCAGATTCCGTTATAGCGTCACCGCTAACGCAGTCGACAAGCCAACTCGGCCTGTCACTAAAGCACGTCATCTACCGAAGCCGGGGTCCCACCACAAACCGCACGTCATCTCGACCGAAGGCGGCGCTTTTCCCGTCGTATCGGATAATCTTTGCCCTGTTTTGTTGTCATTCCCGAAGGGAATCTGCGTTTCTTCCGAGGTTCCATGACTATCCTGGAGAGGAATATTTATAGCCTTTCGCCCACCACCACTACTTTTTCGCCGGAGCACCCACCCCACCACCCACAACCAACGCCGCCGCCGTCCCACGCGGAAAGGGATGGACCGCTGCCAGCTCTGTACTCAACACCTGGTCGCCCTTCTCCAGATGCACCTGCACCAGCGCCTGAAACCACGGCATCCCACCCGCACCCCGGCTCACCTTCAGGCCCTTCGTCGCCAGCGCCGCCGTCAGCGACTCCACCCCGGCACGCGACGTAATGAACCGGGTGACGCCCTCGGTCCCCTTCGTATCCAACCCGCCCAGCACCGCGATATTGTGCCCGGTCACCACGCCCGGCTGGATCGAGATCAGGCTGTAGTCCAGCTTCAGCACCTCGGTCTCCGGGTCGCGCTCCGTATGGTAGGCCGAGCTCTCATTCGCCCCCGGATGCGCATTGACAATCGAAGCTCGCCACTCCTCCCGCCGCGAGTCCGGATTGTCGAACCGGAAGTCTCCCGCCGCCATCAACTGCGCCACCGCAATATTCTGAAACGGCGACCCCAGCAGGATCACCGTATGCTGCTCGAGGTCCTCCGGGGTGATATTGCGGCTCGTCTTAATGGTTGGCGTCAGCCCCATCTGCGCAAACAAGCCCGCCAGCATGGCCACGCCCTCCAGCTCGCCCGTCCCGGTATAGCCATCTTCGTAATAGAGCTGCCCCGCGCTCGCCACCAGCGCCGGGTTCGAGGCGAACTCCCGCGCCAGGTGCGGATCGACCTTCGCACCCCGATTATCGCTCGCTCCCTGGCGAAAGCGGAAGAGGTCGTTCGAATCGTCCAGAAGGAAAACCGCATTCGGATAAGCGATGATTGGCGACGGATCGTTGCCAAGAAGCGCCGCCCAAAAACTCTTCACCGGATCAATTGGGTTACGAGCAGAGTTTCTTGTAGCGAATACGAGACCGTCATGGCTTGCAGTAGGCGACTGATATCTACCGGCAAAATATCCAAAAATCAGTGCAAGAAGGAGGGACGGAATCGCCCAAAGAAAAACGCTGAAGTATCGCTGGTAACTGCCAGTCGCTACGTTCTCGACAACCTGTCCGCTAATGGAGTCATGATCGGGAGATGGAAGTATGACTGCAACTGCTTCATGGGAGGTTGCTATGAGTCTGTCTCTATCGAAATCCCGATACTCGGGTAAATCTTCCCGTAGCCTGAAGGCCGGATAGTAATGCCCTTTAGGAATATCCATTAGGACCGGATCATGCGCTCCTTCCTCGTCGTAATACTCTTTTAGCTTCTGCCGCAGCCTATGGGTTTGGACGCGAACAATCGTATCTGTTTTTGGATCAAAATCTGTCTTCCGTCCGAAGGCCTCTACCCCGATTGTGTATTCTTTGAGTCCTTCGGAGTTTCCTTCAATGGCTCTTGCGCCCAAAAATTGCAACAGTTGTTGAAGCGTCAATGAGTTGCGCAAGGTGCTGGAGCGCAGAATTCGCTCGAGTTGTTGGCTCCTCTGCTCAGCAGTAGGAGCTTCATCTCTCTCTGGAATCGTTGAGGGGGTATTTGCCAATTCCGTTTCTCTTATCCCATGCTTCTGTTGTCGTGCAAGTTTAACACTTCAGGAACAGTGTTATAGGTGCCTGACCTGGTGGCAGCCAACATTTGAACGCTTGCGATCTGCTCACGCTTCTGCGGCGCTCCACGCTGACCATGCTCAACGGCAGCGACCTTCCCATCACAGCGCCGCCACCGCGATGAAGCTTACTCTGCACTACGATCATAAGGAAGTCGGGCTCACCATTGCCGATAACGGCTCTGGCATCGATGAAAATGAGGCAAAGAAAAGAAGGGTAGGGGGCTTCAAAGCATGATGACTCACGGAGCGTCGCTTCATCGCATTCCGTCCTGGCCGCCGCATTGCTACGGGGATGTACTAAAGTTTCTTTCCCATCATCTTGACGAAGTAGAACGTCATCGTCGTTTTTCCCGTGTTCCGGACGCCGTGCAGTACATTCGCTGCGGCAAACACCATGTCGCCTGTCTTTACCTGCGTCGCGACGCCGTTGACGTAGAATTCCCCGGTCCCTTCACCCACGATCATAATCTCTTCTTCAGGATGGCGGTGCGGCGGATGAGGTTGCGCTCCCGGCTCCAGCGTGACCAATCCAGCGGCAAGCGCGGCAAGCTGCCTGGTCGGGCCGTTGAAGTGCACATAAGCTTTCGCACCTGGCGCGGCACCCTCCGCTCGAAGGCCTCTGGCCATGACGACACTGCTCTCAAGGAGAGAGCCATCTGTCTTCGTATCTACATGTGTAATCTGCTGCCCGGACTGTGCTACCGCCTCTGATAACAGAGCCGCCCCTGAAAATACTGTTGCAGATGTCAGAAAGTTTCTTCGATTCATAGCTTCCTCTTCCACAGCAAGTGTATAAAATTTTAGAGTTCAGTTACGAGATGCGCGTTTATCGAGGACGAATCTGATAGCCGTTATTTGGACGGCTTTACCGGACCCCTTGTTGAACTGATAGGCGCAGCCTTGCTTCGAAGTCGGCTGCTGGGAAGTTGCAGTCACTCCCGGGGGACGGTCAATCTGGAAACTTCCCCACTAACCGAGTTTTCAGGGCAACAGCTAATCAGGGTCCAGAAAGTATTGCGAAATCGTACCCACAGAAAAGGCTGGCAGCAGGCGAACGTCCTCGCACGCTTTTGGACGATAAGTCCACGTAAGTTATCGATGTAAGTTATCGATCTAGTTTAATTTGTATAGAACTTTGTATAGAACAAGGATATTTAGGGAAGTGCGAGAAAGACTTATCTTGGTTGCCCCCGGGGATTCATGTCTACTGAAAATAAAAGGGATATAGCTATTTCTGTGCAAAATACCCGGATCAATACCCGCAAAAATTTAATCTTGTGGAGAACTTTCTGATTCGATCTCCACATGTTTTTGGGAGTTACATTGCACATCGCAAAGCAAGATTTGTCTTAAGGGCGGCACATCGAATATTAGAACAGCCGGGAGTCGAAAGGGTGCTCATACATCGCAATAATCTTCAGAAGGTTAACTTCGACGTGTTGCGGGTTGACCAGTACGTTCCATGTTTCCGGTACAAGCACGCTTGGCACTTGCAACAGCAAGGAACGCTTTTCAGAGAGCCAACGGTCTCCAATCGCTTGCGTAGCGTTAATATCCTCGGCCCAATTCGGAGATAACGAATCGGCTTCAACCTTTTCGATGGATAACGACTCAGGCCCTTCAATCCTCAATACCTGGATACGCTCAGGTCGATCCTCAGAATCGATCTCGATATGGACGAGTGTTTCGAGCAGAGCCGTCGCAGGATTCAGAGTGCAATAGACGACCGGATGGCCTTTTGTGTGCCAGCGCCCGGACACATACAGGCCGCCTACTCCATCCAAGCTCTGGTAATTGCTGACTCGCCACAGGATCATAGAACGATACTCACGCGGCAAATCCGTAATCGAGTTGTAGGAGCATCTCTTCTACCAGCCGTGCTCCTGCTTCTGTGCGCAGCATCTCTAGCGGGCTGCGCCCCTCAAAACGAGACTTCTCCTTGCGTAGCCAGCGCGCAGCCTTGGCGTCGTCACCGAAGACCTCTTCGGCCAGGGAGGTGATGCGAGCGATCCGAACGGCGCGGTCGGATTCATCGTGGGTCAGAGACTCACGGCGGGTTTTCCGATGAACCAAGGTCCGGCGTGGAACGATGAAGCTGTAGATTTCTTCATCGCTCATCCCATGATGGGAAAGCGACTCAACCGAAGCGAGAGGAAGACGTTCATCCACCAAACGGGCAAGATCACGGTCAGAACGCAGCGACGTGACTCCGAGCTTCACCTCAATGCGGCGATAAAACATCGCCGGTTCCCGCTTTTCACGAACTTCGGCAGTTTGGGCCATCGCGCCCTCCCAGGCAATCTGCCACGATTATATGGGCACATTGCTCAAACCGCAACCGGGTCGGATCACTCACGAGAAGAGCGTTTCTCGTTACCTATTTAGCGTGTTGTAGTCCGTCGGCACTTGCGCAGCAGGAGCGTAGGTCAAGCGAATCACGTCTTCGGCGATTAGTTCGTTCGCAACTAAGCGGAGCGACGGCAGAGGGCCCGAGAAGAACGGCTTGCCGCTACCAAGCACGACAGGGTGCAGGTAGAGTCGATATTCATCAATGAGACCAAGGTCGGTGAGGGCTCCAGCCAAGTCCGGGCCCCCGGCTTCAATTTCCCCAACGAGCTGTGCCTTCAGTCCTCGTATCAACGCGTCGATGTCATCGGCGACAAGAGTTGCATTGGGCCCGACCGACTTCAACGAGCGCGACACAACCCACTTTGATTGACTGCGCCATGCAGCCGCGTATTCATGTTCTTCCGCGCCCCAGTTTGCATGGTCTTCATCCCAATAACGCATGATCTGGTACATGCGGCGACCGTACACCATGCCCGAAAGTCCGCGCACATCCTCGATGAAGTGACGAAAGAGCGCGGGGCGAGGTACAAATTTCTTGTGGTCGTGGTCGACATAGCCGTCCAGCGACTGGTTCAATGCATAGACGAGTTTTGCCAAGCTACAGACCTCCAAGCCAGATGTCAGAACACCTCTGAGGCGAGGTTACATAAAGGTGAAACTCGCCGCAATGTCTTTACCCGCTGATCGCTGACGCTAAGCGTGTTTCCCGATACCTATCCGGCGCACGAACGGTCCGAGGCGGGTCGAAACTTCCCGTAACGGCGTTTCCTGACGGTGGTCTTCTGCGATACCGATCCTGGTGGCCGAGGGATCGGTGAATGCAGCAATATTGGCGCACGGCTCCTTTAGTGCCCTGAGACACTCTTTGAAGCCCTTATTGTGGCCTTTTCTTGAACTGACGACTTCTGCCGTGCAGACGTCTGCTCAAGTGGGAATCGAAGCCGAAGCTGCGTCGTGAGGCAGGACGATTGTCCACGTGTCGAACAGTCTCAGAGACAATTCTGGCATCTCACTAATGCGGGTTGGACGATTTCAACTCACATTGCGTCCTTCCCTCAGTTTTGATCGGCCCCCAGAGCAAGGTGCCTCCCGGGGTGATGGGGCTGGAAGATGATTGCAAGGCCGCGATGGCCTAGAGGTGAATTTGCAAGACCAGATCTCAATAGACTTGGCGCGCAGTCGCATTATCGGCATCGGAGAGATGGCGGATTTAGTACGACAGTACGACTGGAGTTCAACCTCGATTGGACCAGTCGAATCTTGGTCCAGAGAACTCGTCACTATTATCAATCTCACCTTGGCATCTTCATCGCCCGCAAGAACGATGTGGGGAACCGACTTAATTTTGATTTATAACGACGCTTACCGTCCCTTTCCGGGCCCGCGCCATCCGTACGCACTTGGAAAATCTGCTCGCGAAGTTTATCGCGAATCTTGGCATATAGTGGGGCCAATGCTGGAGGAAGCTCTCGCCACTGGACAAACCGTTTTCCACGAAAAGCTCCTGGTTCCCCTCCCAACGGAATCTGGGCTAAGAGACGCGTATTTGAATTATGCTTTCAATCCGATTTTCGAGGACGGGCGAATTTGTGGGTTGTTCGGCTCGCTGCACGATGTCACAGGAGAAGTTGTGGCGGTTCGCAAGCTAGCAGAGAGCGAAGCGCGTGCGTCTCGCATTCTGCAAAGCATCGGGGACGCTGTGATCGTCACAGACGAACAGGCGCTGATCACCGATATGAATCACGTTGCCGAGACCTTAACCGGCTGGACGTTAGACGATGCGCGAGGTCAGCTCCTTAGCACCGTCTTTCACATTGTGGATGAGGAACAGCGTGAACTGGCCGAAAGCCCCGCAGACAAGGTTCGGCGCCTGGGTACCGTCATAGGTCTGGCCAATCACACGATCTTGATCGGGAGAAGCGGAATCGAGACCGCGATCGATGACAGCGGAGCGCCGATCAGGGACAAAGATGGCAAGCTGACCGGGATTGTCTTGGTCTTCCGCGACATCACGGAAAGAAAGATGGCGGAAAGGACGCTAGCCGAAGGGCGAGCAAGGGCCTTTGAAGCTCTCCAGCAGGCTCCTGTCTTCTTTGCGCTTTTGCAAGGACCCGATCATGTGTTCACCATGGCGAACCCGCCCTACATGCGGTTAGTGAACAACCGCGAGGTCCTGAACAAACCCGTGAGAACCGCCCTACCTGAAGCTGTTGGGCAGGGCTATATTGAAATCCTCGATAAGGTTTTTCAGGGCGAGCCATTTGTGGGAAGCGGTCTTCGCTTTCAAGTGGACAATAGTGATGGCTTACCTCCAGATGAACACGTGATCGACTTCCTGTATCAACCATTGCGTGAAACTGACGGCAGTGTGTCAGGAATCATTGTGCTCGGGAATGATGTGACGGTCAGAAAGACTGCCGAGGAAGCGATGCAGCGGCTTGCCGCGATTGTGGATTCTTCCGACGATGTGATCCTGAGTAAAGATCTGAACGGAATAATCACGAGTTGGAATGCGGCCGCAAGCCGCCTGTTCGGCTATACACCTAAGGAAATGATCGGCGAATCTATTCTCAAGCTAATTCCCGAGTCTCTACGATCAGAAGAAACAGAGTTTCTTGAAAGCGTTCGGGCCGGAAAGCATGTGGAACACTTCGATACAGTTCGTCTTACGAAAGATGGAAACCTTATTGAGGTATCCCTCACAATTTCTCCCATCCGAGATGCCGACGGACGCGTCATTGGAGCCTCAAAAATCCTCCGCGACGTCTCCGACCGGAAACGCATCGAACGATCCCTGATTCAAGCGGAGAAGATTGCGGCTACCGGACGGATGGCAGCAACGATCGCTCACGAGATCAACAATCCCTTGGATGCAGTGGTGAATTTGCTATACCTGCTTCGTCCGATAATCCATGACCAAGATGGAATCACCTACCTCGCGATGGCGGAGGCCGAACTCGAACGTGTTTCTCATATCGCAAAGCAGACCCTCGGATACTACAGGGAAAACGCTGCGGCATCGAAGGCATCTCTTAGCGAAATTGCCAAGCACGCAGTTGCCGTCTACTCGCCTCGTTGCACTGCTGCGGGCATCACCATCTCTACTTCATTCCGATCTTCACGATTGCTAACGCTGCGCCGCGGCGAGATGACGCAAGTGATATCAAACCTTATTGCAAATTCCATACACGCGATGCCGGATGGAGGCCATTTATCGCTCATTGTCGAGGACGCCGATCAGCCCGTGAGCGGAATAACACTCAAGATTTCTGACGATGGGGTAGGCATCGCTTCCGGCAACCTGCTCAAGGTCTTTGAAGCCTTTTTCACAACTCGTACTACCGTTGGCACAGGAATTGGATTGTTCGTCGCGAAGCAATTCATTGAAGGGCACGGCGGATTTATCAGCGTTACGAGCCAAGTCAATGCGGAAAACCATGGCACAACGTTCTGCATATATTTGCCACTCCACACACCGTACGAGATTTCGGCTGACGCTCACGACTAAGGACGAATTTACATGGCTGCCAATTCATTTCCATACCGTGTTCTCTTCGTTGAAGATGAACAGAGCCTGCGCGAAACAGGCGAGCTGCTTCTTAAATCGAGGGGCTACGAAGTCCTTTGCGCCGAAGATGGCTTTGAGGGCTTGATCGCTCTTAAACGCTCTCTGCCAGACATCATCATCTCGGACCTGCGCATGCCAAACATGAACGGGTTCGAGTTCCTATCGGTCGTGAGACGGCGTTTCCCCGCCATACCGGTGATCGTAGTCTCCGGCGAATTCACAGGACTGAGTGTTCCTGAAAGCGTACTCGCGGATGCTTTTTTCCCTAAGGGGAACTACAAGCCCAATGACTTGTTCAGCAAGATCGCGGACCTACTTGAAGAACTGCCGACTCGTCCAAAACTCGGCAAACCGAGTAAAGCTGCTGTATGGGTCAAAAACGATAAAGGGACAATCGCCGTAACGTGTTCGGAATGTTTACGGACATTTCCAGTTCCCGACGCGTTGGCGGGTGTAAATGAGGTCGAATGTGACTTCTGCTCGTCCATGATCAGATTTGAGATTATCGGAGAGCCATTTGCTTCTGATGCAGCCCTGCCATTCGTACGGCGACCTGCCTGAGTTTTCGCTCGAACATCTTTCTTAAGCGACCTTTGGATCTTCTCCAAGACGATTTGAACGAACGAGGTCAGTAACGTGCGGCCGACTCTCCGGTGCTAATTGGCAACATATGGCAGCAGGATGGTGAGGAGTCCAAGCTAGGCGTCAATGATTTGATTTTGGTCAATCTATGGATGGATCGGGGTTTCTCGGCAACCGAACTCGAACTTCAGTCCCGATACCAACCTGACTTTTTATGATCAGATTTCCAGCGTGACGTTCCACAATCTCATAGGAGATGTAGAGGCCAAGGCCGTTGCCAAGGTCGCCTCTCGTGCTGTAGAACGGCTCGAAGAGGTGTCGTAACGCCTCGTCGTCCATGCCGTGCCCGTTATCCCAGATTTTGATCTCCGACATGTCGCCATCCTCCCTGGCACTGAGCCTGATTTCACCCCCTACAACCACAGCCTGAATTGCATTCGCTATTAAATTTGCCAACACCTGCGATATCTGACCGATCGTGCCGTAAACGGGGACATTTTCTCCGCCTTCGATCAGAACATTGACCTCCCGGTTTTTTATCTTGCCAGCGAAGAGTTGCAGTATGTCTTTGAAAAAATACCCTGCGGTTCTAGACTGTGGTCTCTGGACACTTTCCTTCGACCAGCGAAGTGTCTGCTTTGTGATTCCCGAAATTCTCTGCAGCTCACTCTCTGCCGATTCAATATAACCGCGAGCGGTTTCGTCTTCTTTGACTCGATTGTTCAAGAGGTACAGAAGGTTGATAATGGCCTCCAGCGGGTTGTTGATTTCGTGTGCGACGACGCTGGTCATTCTTCCTGTAAGGGCGAGTTTTTCTGTCATTCGCAGCGCCGCTTCGCGTTGTCGCCGATCGGTAAGATCGATGCAAGTGCCTGCCCAACCCGCTCTCTTACCATCGGCACGGAAGTATGGGATGGCACGAACCAGATTCCATCGGTCCGCATCATTGGATGGCGGGTGAAATCGCACTTCCAGCTCAAAGGGGATACCCTCTGTGACGGCGGCTGTCCAAAGCTTGCCGGAGCGGAGTTGGTCTTCTAGCAAAATACGTTCCTGCTCATACCAACGGCCCTGACTGGCAAAACCCTGTTCGATCCATTTCTGGTTCACAAAGGTGAGCTGACCATCATCATCTGACGTCCAGACGGGGTGAGGCAAGGCATTGGTTAATTGCAAAAATCGTGCCTCCCCGAGTTGCACGGCTTCTTCCGCACGTCTCAGGCTGATGGTCATGATCGCCCCGCGAAACTCTGTGGCCGATTCAACCTCAACTTCAGTCCAGGGCTTGCATCTGCCACGGACAAGCTCACTCCAGATTTCAAATGATTTTCTGGGGTTGAGTTTTTGACTCTTATCTTCAGTCTTGCCAGGTTCACCAGCCCACCGCACCGTTCGTACTACCTCGGGCCGAAACCACATGAGGTAGCTCTGACGGACGTGAGAGATTCGAACTACCAGCAGACCACTAGCAACCTCGCTGAATTCCGATGCCCAACCGATCTCGTTACTAAGACAGTGGCTCTCGAATACTTCGCAATCTGGCCTTCTGTCCATCCACTCCGCCAGCCTTTTTAGATCGGAGCCCAAAGGGGTGATCCCGGATACCGTAAATTGCCCATCCATCACGAGCGCTGCACCTTCCGCGTCGGTGATCTGGATCAAATCCCCCATCTGGTCCGCCATTGCTAGGAGGTAGTTATTCTCGGCAGCCATTTGGGTCAACATACGACGCTGTACTGCGTGGAAGTGCACCATCTGATGCAAACTCGCTGAGGTTGCAAGGCTCGTCAACTGAGTGGCAACCAGCCGGGTCAGCAGATCGCACGCACTGCGCACCAGGTAAGGCACCGTGCGCGGTTTTTTGTGATGCCCGCTGATGAGTCCCCAGAGCTTTCCTTCGCAGATGATCGAGATCGACATAGAAGACATCGTCCCCATATTGCGCATGTACTCCAAATGAACGGGAGAGACACTCCGAAGGATCGACATGGAAAGGTCCAGTGACCCTAGCAGTCGTTTATTGAGCCCATGCAGGGGCGACGGAACATAACTTGCATCCGGAATGATCCGGACTGTATTGAGGACGTATAGGTCGCGGGCCTGTTGCGGAATATCCGAAGCTGGGAATCTGAGATCGAGATAGCTGGGAAGAGTTCCATCGTTTTGCTCACATAGAACGGTGCCGTGGCCAGCCTCATCGAAGCGATAAAGGAGAATGCGATTGAAACCAGTAAGCTCTCCTATCTGTTCTGTAATCGCCTGGCAAAGCTCTATTTCGGTGTGAAGGTTATTGAGCTTGCTGACAAAGTTTGTGAAGACCTGATTCGTCATCTCGGGGCTGGTGAGGCGGTCCGTAAGTTCGAATTCAAGGATACGTTCGCCGTTCACCCGATGGGTCACGATACTGAAGAACCGCCCCCGCATCTGAAACGAGCCCGGGTAGGTAAGGAGCCCTTTGTCACCGCTGGAGTGGATGACGGCGCTCAGAGCTCCAAGAATCTCGCGCTCGAAAATGGTTTCCAGCGGCGCACCAAGGATCAGTCCTAACGGAACTTCGAGGAACTCTTCGGTGTTTTGACTCGCACCGACGACATGTTCATCGCGATCATCCAGCAGTAAAAGGAAGCCATGACGCTGAATACTACCCGGAATACGGATTGGCTCGTCTGCGCAATTCTGCCCACTCCGACTGACGTTGTCGGGGATATTTATATCGCCTACAAGGCTAACTTCCATCCACGGCCGATTTCCTCTGCATCCATGTTCCGAAAGTACTAAACATTGCTTTGGCAGAGGCCACCACGGCGTCTGTTTGTTCATCTGGAATTCGCAGCTTCAACATTTCACAGAACTCCTTCCACAATGGCCCGGTCTGACTGCCGCGACCGCGAAAATACGAACTTCCCTGACCTTCGCTGAGATGAAGTGCTGTTTCGACGTGGCGAGCAATGAATTGTCCGCCCAGGGTCGATCCTTCCATGACATACATGGTCCCGAAAAGCCCAGGGAGATCATTCATCTCCGGTAGCGCAGGACGCCGGTCATCTTTTTCAACTACCCCGAACCATGCCAGGTCTAGTTCTAGGAGAGGACGTCTCCGTCGGGCGCGGACTGCCGGCTGGAGCCATTCAGGGGCAATCTCAGCAGCTCGCTCTTCCCAGGCGACGACTACTCCGTATATACGTTGGAGACACTGAACATACTCTGCTACGTTGAGCCCTTGATGCATCAGCGGAACGGTACCCTCCACCTTGCGATGGTCGACTTCAGTCTCCTGTCTCAATATCTGCATGTCCAAGTCGCGGCGCTCCTCGAACACAATTTTGAGAATGTACTGGTGAAGCCAGTTATACGCTTTTTTACCTTCAGAGACCCGAAAAGCTCAGTTCGACAGCATTTCGCGAGGCAATCCACTACCTCTTGCCCTGGTGAGAGTCGGAAACTTGAACCGATTCGGGCAAATCAGTAACGGACAATCTTCTTGTCGCGAGAAACTCTTGGATTGACGCGAAATCGCCGAGTGACTCATCGCACCGGATTAGTACCGATATGTCGGCTTCTGGGAAGTTGCGGTCACGTCTGGAGTACGGTCAACCCGGAAACTGATCCACTACCCGGGTTTCCCGGGCAACAGTTAATCAGGGTCCAGAAAGTATTGCGGAGGCTTCGCATATATCTGAGCAAGTTGAATGAGTTCAAAGACTTCGATGCTGCGCTCGCCCGTCTCGCATTTCGAGAGAAACGAATGCGCCCTTTCCATGCGTGCAGAGACTTCCCGCTGCGTTAGGCCCGCTTCTTCGCGGGCCGAGATCAGCTTTTCGATAAGTCTGTCGTAAAGAACCTGATGATGCGTTGTCCTCCCCTTGCGGGAGACTCGTGTCTCAGGCTTCTTCTTCGTCACCCTTCAAGTGTGGTAAATGCTTGACGAATCCCCTAATAAGGGGCAATCTGGCTGTCATCGAATGCCTTTAAGGGAGGTAGATGTGCCGAGAGATTATTTGGAATGTGCCGAGGTCGTGGGCAAAACGATCAAGGCGCTCAGATATACAAGGACGATGTAGACGGATGCGAAACTCTTATTGAATTCACGGACGGCACATTCATCTCCAGTTCCGTCTCCCACCAATCTTCCGTCAAGGGGACCTTATTCAAGGGCGGCGTTAGGACTCCCCAGGAATTATTGTTCGCATCGAGCAACGGAGCACTTCCGCCTCCGAAAACAAATGCTCCGTTGAAAGTGTCCGGAACATAATCGTGTACGAAGATACCAAGGGCCTGAAGGCCAAATTTTATTTCGTGTTTGCCGTAAAAGACCATTACCTCGTCATCGACTTCAAGATCGCGTTCGCGGTCATTCAGGTTCTGGCTGGTCGAGCCGCGCCGGTAAAATAGCCTGCCACTTGAAGTGACGGTGCAGTGGATAGAGGCATCTGCTGAGTTTGCTTCCAAGAATAGCCGATTCGAGTCTCATCCAGAGTATTTGGGTTGATCGTAAGTGTGTTGTGCAAGCGCAGATCATACTCGCTCGCTAAGCTGTCATATCCGGCGTCCGCAAGCATAAGGCCGCCGATGCCCTGGTTGCCGAGGTTGTTGACGTTAGAGGAAAACGATAGTGTCGCAAGATCTTTCGCCGTTACTTGCCAGTCACTACGGGCAGAAGCGATCCAAAGTCGCTGAGGGGCTTCAACCGACTGATTCACGGGTACTTGGTTTCCGTTTGCATCCAGTGACACCGCTTTGACGACATTAAACTCGTCGATATCGCGCTTTTCGAGTGCGAGAGAGGAGTCTAGTTTCTTAGGAACGACTGGCCCGCTCAGCTCAAAGCCATAGCGACGTTTACCCGCTGGTGTTGCGGTCACAGAAAACGGATCGGTCGCGTTAAGGCTGCTGTCGCTATCGGTTAAGAAGAGCGCTCCATGAAATCTGTCCGCCCCGGTCTTCGTGGTGATCTCGATCCGGCCTCCGTTCCACGCAGGGTTCTGGTATTCGGGCGCAAAGATGTCGGGGTTGACGCGGATCGAAGCAATGGAGCTTTTGGGCGGCATGGCGCTGGCATTTTGAAACCCGTCCACCACAATCACGGCTGAACTTGGATCGCCGCCCGAACTTGCAGCAAGCACCTGTAATTCTCGCAACAAATCATCTGGGTCATCAGGCAATCGCCCGACATCGTCTGCATTCAGAATTGTCGTACCCGGGCCATGATCGGAGTACAACCCTGTCGCGTCCGAGCCGACCGTTATATCGGTTTCTACATGCGCAATTGCCAATTGGAGATTGAGATGTGCAACTCCTCCAGTCATGTCTTCCAGACATAAGCCGTGCTTGCGGAAAATCCTTCAGCCCGTACTGAAATCGCAGCCGAAGCTGGTGAAACGCACGGCAGCAGATAATGGCCGGAGTCATCGGTCGTGGCCTTCTCGCCACCACTTGCCTGCACCAGCGCACCGGAAATTACTGCTCCGGTCGGGTCCGTGACGTTGCCTTCGACCCGAACGCCATTGGAACACGTCTGCTGGGCCGCCGCCAAAGAAGCGATCGGCACTACAACCAATACAGTTATCCAGAGCCACCTTGTATTCATAACCCGTCTGTCTCCTGATCCGAAAATCGCAGAGACTTTGGGCAATATCCAACAGTTTGCAACGAAGGCAGTGATTTAGGCGGGGAGCAGCTCCTTTTCTGCGATGAATCCTGATCCCCGTGGATGGTCCTCGACACGCCGCTCGTCTGGTGTGCGGCCTTTCGCGCCGATGAAGCGTATGGAAGCTGTCCGATACTTTCAGACGGCAAGTTGCAGTGTTCGTAGCAGGAAATGGGGGCTTCGTTGCATAGTTCTCGTCCGCACACGCAACACATGGCAACTTCTTGACAGGCAATACCAATGGTCGAGCGCGGAGGCCGAACCGGTGCCAACAGATAACTCTAGTCAGCCAAATCGTCTTCTACTACGCGTTCATGTGTGCATTCATTGCGCCAATCCATTCCGCAGAGAAGAAGTCGAAGGACGGGTGCATACAACAGTGCTTTTCTCTGTTCGAAATGCGAAGTGGAAGGGCCGTTGAATATCGAGATTCGTGAAGTAGACGATGATGATCTCAGATATTGAAGGCCGAATGAATCACATGGCGAGCGGAAGTTTTCCCTGAGCCGTTCGACCGATAACTCCGAACTTCCTACCGGCGGCTTTGACGAACTCATTCACTAGCCGGGATTTGGTATCCTCTCGCATCGCAAGACTTGTGACGAGACGAAGACGGGGTTCAGCCAAAGGCCTCATCGTAATGCCGTCACGAGCAATTCTCCATGCCGCCGAGCGCGGCAAAAGCGCAAGTCCGTGATGCTCGCGGATCAGTTCAGAGGCTTCTTCGGGGCTGGTGAAGTGGTAGATGTCCGATGGATATGCACCTCTTTCCGCGCCGACAGATTGAATGGTGTCGTACAGATCGGGGTTTGGGTGCTTCCCGAGCACCATCCAGTTTCGCTTGTGCATCTGCTCCAGGCGAACGTCTCTGTATGCCGACAATTCATCCGCCATCGGCATTGCAATGTAAAAGGGCTTGTCCGCAATGTTCAGGACGCTAAGCTGTGGTTTTTGGGGGACACCGGTTATCACGGCAAGATCCAATGTGCCTGTACCGTGTCGGCATGGCGCGGAGACTTATCAACAGACCACCATGCCCACCATTTACGGGCAATCTTCTCAAAGCTGCTTTCAGCTTCCCGCTGCGGGTCGCCGATTTCTTTTTGCTTGGCCTGAGCCTCCGCCTTGCGCTCCGCCATGGGATCGACGCCAGCAGCCAATGTCTTTCGAGCGGCGAAATGCAGCTCGCGGGCGTCTTTAAGCGAGACGAGTGGGTATTCGCCAAACGCCATCATCTTTTCTTTGCCCTCGAAGTAGTAGCGCCAGCGCCATAGCTTCGTACCGGATGGAGGAATCAGCAAGCAAAGGCCGCCGCCATCGGTCATTTTGTACGGTTTGCCAGCAGGCTTCGCGTTCTCAATCTCCCGGATCGTGAGTGCCATCATGAGCCTCCAATATTGCGGGTACATTCGATACCCGCAATTTGTACTCACTATACCCGCATCCGTACCGCAAGAAAGTCAGGCTTCCGCCGAACCGTATCGCACCTCTGCGAACGTTAAATTTCCGCAAGTTGGACAAAACAAAACGCTCCGAGAGTTCGGAGCGGTTCAGGGCAGTTCGGGGAAGTATTGGATTGGTTGCCCCCCAGGGATTCGAACCCCGATTGGCCGAGTCAGAGTCGGCAGTCCTACCATTGAACGAGGGGGCAACAGGTGATGCAGGCGCCGCGAACATGTGCTCACCGACTGCCTTGTTAGAGTGTACGGGGAGCCTCGATTCTGGTCAATCTCCCTTGGGCTAGAATGCGAAGATGGATAACGAGATAGCTGCAAATTTCCTTGATTTTTCCTGTCGCAGGCTGGACATGGTTGCCACCAATATGAAGATCTGTCTGAGCAAGTTGACCGATCAGCAGATCTGGTCCCGTGGCGGCCCGCATGAGAATGCAGTGGGCAACATCGTCCTGCATCTCTGCGGAAATATCCGGCAATGGGCCATCCATGGAGTCGGCGGCGCAAAGGACATTCGTGTGCGCGATGCCGAGTTCAGCGCCGACGGCGGCCTGACCGGAGCAGAGCTGTCCGAGATGTTTGCCGCAACGGTAGCCGAGGCACGCAACGCCATCGCAACCCTGCCGCACGAGCGTCTCACCGACCGCACTGCTCCGCAACCCGGACGTCCTGAAGTCAGCGTGCTCGAGGCCATCTATCAGGTCGTCGCCCATGCTCACGAGCACATGGGCCAAATCATTCTGGTGACCAAGCAGATGATCGCTACCGACCTCGATCTAACCACGCCCCGGCCCCGTTGAAACACGGCAGTGGCACTATTCCACTGGCAGCTTGGCCTTGTACCCATCGCGGGTGATGATCGAGTACTTCAGCGATTTGCCCTTTTCGTCCTGCATCCGCAGGGGGTGCCCTTCGTTGTCCACAAGCAGCACCTGAATCTTGCGATAGGAGCCATCGTTCTTCATATTCGTAGGCCGATAGGTCAGAACGTACTGGTTGCGGATCGAGTTATTGATCTGCGAAAAGATATCAGGAAGTTCGCCTTGAAAAACTGGACTGAAGCTCAACCCCCCGGTCATGGCGGCGAAGGTCTTGAGCTGGTTCTGCGCCTGGAGATAATTCAGATCGCTCATGCCTCCGCGGCCGCCGCGCATTTCGTTGATGAGCGCCCCGGTGCCGATCGAAAAGATAGTGACATTCGGCGTGGCCTTGACCTTGGCCAAAATCTTATCCAGCGTCAGCTTGGAGAAGGTATCGCGCCCGCTGCCGATCAGGATGACGTACTTGCGTCCTTCGATTCGACTGAGCCGATCAAGCGTCTCGTACAGCGCGTCGAACATGTCGGTATCCGAGAAGCCCGGAATCGTCAGCGATTGCAATGCCTGTGCAACCAGGTCCTTGTTGTTCGTAAAGTCAGTGAGGATGTGGGTGCGCAGATCATAGGTCACCACGGCGACATAGTCATCAGGACGTAGCGTGCGAAAGAAGCTGTACGACGCATTCTGCATGTCGTTGATGAGGTAATAGCTGTTGGCCGCGAACTCCAGCAGCATCACTGCGGTAATCGGCGTCTGCGTCATGCGAACACTGGTGATCGTCTGCGGAACGCCATCTTCGAGCACAAGAAAGTTGCCAGCCTTCAAGCCGGGGACAAACTGGTGCGTCTTATCGAGGATGACGTTGACGTTCAGGTTGACGATCGGCACATCGACGCGCAGTGAGAAGGTCTCGTTATCAGGATTTTTGACCGTAGGCTCGGCGGGTGCAGGCGGCGGAGGCTCCGTGTCCTCCGGCTTTTTACGGATGACAAGCGGACCGTTGTCGGTCTGCGGTCCACCTTCGTCTGTATTCTGATCGGGCTTGGTCTGTTGTGCAGGGGGCGTCTGCGCGGACGGAGCGCTCTGCGCCTGTATCGCCGGAGTCGGCATCGCAAATGCAAGCGCCGCCGCAAAAGCTAGGACAGTGCATGGAAGGCAGAGGCAGTTCGCGCGAAAGCTCATCGTCAGGCTCATCATGGAAAACTCTACTCCGTACCGTTGGACGGCGCTCAGCGAGACGGGTGAGGAACCTTGGGTCCCGGACGCGGCTGCGCTATCTGGTTCCTTCTTCAATCACTGTGGGAACATAGTTCGCCGCAGGGTAGTGGGTGCCGGTTGCCATCAGCTTCTCAACCGTCTCGACTGTTCGAACGCCGCCTCGAGCACCGACCGCCATGCAGTTCAACGCGCCCGCGGCGCAGGCAAAGTCGAGTTGCCGGTCCAGCGGCCAGCCCTGATGTAGTCCATAGATGAAGCCTGCGCGGAACGTATCTCCCGCCCCGGTCGTATCGGCCACCGGTACCCGATAGGCAGGGGTATAGTGAAGCTGCTTGCCATCCCAGGCCAGCACGCCGTCCTCTCCCAACGTGGCCGCCGCCAGCTTGCAGTTGTAGCGGCGATGCATTCTGCGCAGTGCCGTCTCCAGGTCAGACTCCTTCATCAGGCGGCACGGGAACTCCTTGTTCACGATCAAATAATCGACATTCTCCATCAACTGCTCCACGCCTGGATAAAGCTCGTCCAGATCGGCGATGACAGGGATCCCAGCTTCGCGGGCCCATCCCGTCGCAACGGTCGCGGTGGCCGTATCGTAGCCGTCCACATGCAGCGCGCGTGCATTCACAATCCATTCGCGATCGAGGTTGCCGGGTTTCAGGTCGAGCCGCTCGTCCTTTCGCCAAAGCACGGTGCGGTCGCCGCCTCCGTCCACCAGGATCACCGACTGCCGGCTGGCGCAATTCGGAACCGAAATGATCTGCGTCTCCACGCCTGCCTCGGCGAAGGCATTGCGATGGAGCATCGCGGCGCTGTCGTCGCCCAGGCTGCCGATATATCGCGTGCTCATGCCCCATTGCTGGCAGGCAACCACCGTGCTTGCAACCTGCCCACCCGGCAGCACATCCGCTGTACTGAACTCCACCTTCGAGCCCTGCACCGGATAGTTTGCAAGCGCGATAACCGTATCGGTGGCGTTCAGTCCTACGCCAACAAGGTCAACCTTCGACAAATTCGTCATCTTGTTAATGTAAATGCTGTGTGACTTTGTGTGACAAACGCCAAACCGCCTGCTGCCTGTCAGCCACACATGCACGTCATCTCGACCGGAAGTGCGGGGTCCCCGACGAGCTTGCTCGTTGGGGTGCAAGCGTAGCGCAGTGGAGAGACCCTGTACCTGTATTTGCCTTTGTTTTCTTTTACCCAACCTGCCCGGCTACAGCTTTAAACCGCCTCTCAGACGCCTCGCCATCTTTCCCAACTACAATCGCTGAACAGATGCTTGCCCTGCAAAATAAACGCATCCTCGTCACCCGCACCCGCCAACAGGCCTCCGATCTTGCCGCCCGGCTTGAGGCCCTTGGCGCGACCCCTATCCTTATCCCTACCATCGAGATCGTCCCCCCTCAAAGCTATGCCCTCCTCGACTCCGCCCTCGCCCAGATAGAAACCTACGACTGGCTGCTCTTCACCAGCGCCAACGCCGTAGAAGTCTTCCACCAGCGCCTGCCAAAGAATCTGGGTGCCCCACGTCCCGATTCTGGGACGTGGGTTTCCGGAAGCCATCGATCTCCAAAGATTGCCGCCATAGGCCCAGCCACCGCACGAGCAGTGCAGGGAATCGGTCTCCCCGTCGACTTCATCCCGCCAAAATACGTCGCCGAATCGCTGGCCGAAGCCCTCGCTCCCGAAGCCCATGGCAAGCGCTTCCTCCTCATCCGCGCAGCCGAAGCCCGCGACATCCTCCCCGAAGCACTCACCACCGCCGGAGCCACCGTCACCATCGCCGAGGCCTACCGCAACCAGATCCCACCCGAGTCCATCCCCGCGCTCCGGCAACTCTTCGCCACGCCAGCCAGCTATCCAGACGCCATCACCTTCACCAGCGCCTCCACCGCTCGCAACTTCGTCTCCCTGCTCGAAGCCGCCGATCTCAGCCTCCCCTCTCAAATCGCGCTCGCTTCCATAGGCCCCATTACCTCCCAAGCTCTCAGCGACCTCGGCCTCGAACCCTCCATCGAAGCACCCGCCGCAACCATTGACGCCCTGATCCAGTCGCTGCTCGCCTATTTCACCCCGTCAGACCAACTCCGCTGATACGGCTTGTCTTTGTCAAAGAAAGCTGCGTATCCTTCTTCCGCGTCCTCAAGCCTGAAAGACGCAGAAAGCAGAGCGCATGCATCCTCCGTCTCGATCGCCGCGCCGCAGCGCTTTCGTTGTCGCCGCCATGCTGGCCATGATCGTAGTGCCTGCAATCTTCACGCTGCGCACGGTACACGTCTCCGCGCTTGTCCCAGCAGTGGCCACGACTCCCAGCGCCTCTCCCTATGGCTATACCATCAGCCTTCTCCTGTTTATTGTCCCTATCCTGGTCATAGCGTTCTGGCTTCTCCCGCAAGAGCAGATCAAGATCTCAAAGAAGAGCTTCGTCTGGACCATCGGACTTCTGTTTCCCGTAGGCGCGTTGCTCGATTTCTTCTTTGCCCGATATTTCTTTGTCTTTCCCAACCCCGGCGCAACGCTCGGAATCAAGGCTCCTGCCCTCGGCGCTCCGGTTCCTATCGAAGAGTATGCCTTCTACCTCACCGGCTTTCTCTGCGTCCTGCTGCTCTACATCTGGCTCGATGAATACTGGCTGGCGGCCTACAACGTCGAAGGCGCATCAGCCCAGCGAAAAGAATTTCGCCGCCTTCTCAAGTTCCACCCCAAGTCGATGATTTTAGCCATCGTCCTTGTCGCCGGAGCCATCCTCTTCAAGAAGTACCTATCCGGCTCAACCGCAGGCTTCCCCGGCTACTTCATCTTCCTCACCCTCACCGCGCTTGTACCCTCATCAGCCCTGCTCCCCTCGGCACGCCCCGTCATTAATTGGAGAGCATTCAGCCTCGCCGCCTTCTTCGTCCTTCTCGTCAGCCTCATGTGGGAGGTCACCCTGGCCATCCCCTACGGCTGGTGGAACTTTCGCGCCGAGCAGATGCTGGGAGTCAGCATCACCGCCTGGGGATGCCTCCCCATCGAAGAGGTCTGTCTCTGGATGGCCGTCACCTACGCCACCATCATCGTCTATGAGACCGTGAAGTACTGGCAAAGTTCGGGAAGGTCAATGCGCCACGCCTTCTTCGGCGATCCGCTCTAGCGCGAGGTCCAGGTCTTATCGGAGGAGTTGCAGAGTTTTTCGAGCGTACAGTCCACACATCGCGGCTTACGCGCAATACAAATCTGCCGCCCATGATGAATCAGCTCATGCGAGAAGGCGATCCAGTGGTCCTGCGGAATGATCTTCATCATGTCCCGCTCGACTTTCTCAGGAGCGGTCTCCTTCGTCAATTCAAGCCGATATGTAAGCCGCATAACATGCGTATCGACAACAACTCCCACGGCAATATTAAACCATGACCCGAGCACAACGTTCGCCGTCTTGCGAGCCACACCCGGCAGCCGCAGCAGCTCTTCCATCGTCTGAGGAACCTTGCCGCCAAACTCCTCGACCACGACCTTGGCTGCACCCTTAATCGACTTCGCCTTATTGCGAAAGAAACCAGTGGTGCGAATCAGCTCTTCAAGCTCATGCAGCGAGGCAGCAGCCATCGCTTTGGGAGTAGGAAACGCCTTGAACAGCGCAGGCGTAACCAGATTCACCCGAACGTCCGTACACTGAGCCGAAAGAATCGTGGCAACAGTCAGCTCCCATGCATTGCGATGGATCAGCGCGCAGACCACGCCGGGATAAGTCTTCTCCAGCACATCGAGAATTGCCGCCACCCGTGCCGGGGCAAGCGGATTCGCCGTCTTGCCAGCCTTCTTCTTCGCAGAGACGGGCTCGGTAGCAGCAATCGCCCGCGCCTTCTTCCCCACAGGCGACTGCTGCACCGGCTTGACCCCTGCCGTTACCTTGGTACGAGCCATCATGTCCTATCCCAACCGGTTCAACATCTCTTCCGCAGGCACCCGAACGCAACTGAAGATCGGAGTGTCCTTCAGCGTATAGAGACTGATCTCGGTTTCGCGCAACTGCTGTACAAGGTCCACGAAGTCCTCGGGGAAGTTCGTCTCAAACGCCACCACGAACTCCTGATCGTCGATGCCGAACGAGTACGTCGTATTCAGCTTCACCCGTGGATAGCTCAACCCGATGCGAATATGCTCATCCATCAGCCGCTTGCGCTCTTCAAGCGACAGCAGATACCAGGGCCGCGTCTTCCAGAACGGATAGATGAAGATGTACTTCTGCCCGCCGGGACGAATCGCGCCACGGCTCTCGCCTTCGCTCTCATCAACGCGGTCGATCTGGTACTGCGAGCGCTTGGTCATCGCCAGAAAATTGTGCGGCGAATCGAGATATCCGCCCAGCGCCGTTCCCATCAGCTCGCTGCGCATCTGGTTCATCTCATCGACGGCATAACCAATCGACCACACACACATATCCACATCGCCGCGCGTTCCCACAGTCGAATAGGTCAGCGAAAGAAACTCGCCCAGCCTGTTCCACCGCGCCAGAACGGCGGCAAACTCGGCCTTGTGCTTCGCTTTCTCTTCCTTGGGCAGCCGACGCCACTCGGGCATTACTTTATAGAAGCTGAAGGCCACGATCTGCCGCTTCACCGGCGGTTTCGAAGGATCATGCGGTGCCGCGCCATAGCTGCTTGCCGGGCGTCCCGTCGCAGCCGAAGACGGTTTTACTACGCTCGTCTGCGACTCTTGTGCTTCCTGTTTCGGTGCAATTGTCTCTGCCATCTCTCGATTGTCTCCCGAACCCGCGCACGCTGGCAAAGAGCCGTATTTTCACGCCAAACCGCTATACTGCACCTGCATGTCAGAAAAAATCATTGCCCTCCTCGTCGGCGCCATCGCCAGTGGTGGCTACCTGAGCGTCATCGTGCTCATGGCCATCCAGTCCGCCTGCATCCCCATTCCGTCTGAAGTCATCATGCCGCTGGCTGGCTACGCTCTGGCCCACACCCAGCTCCAGCTCATCATCCTGGCGACCGTCGCCTCGCTGGCCTCGAACCTCGGCTCCATCCCCGCCTACTGGGTGGGCGCGCGCGGAGGCCGTCCCATGGTCGAGCGATACGGCAGCTATCTTCTCCTCAGCCGCCGCGACCTCGACCTCGTCGACCACTTCTTCGCGCGCTACGGCTCCATCACCGTTCTCATCGGCAGAATGCTTCCCATCGTACGCACCTTCATCGCCTTTCCGGCGGGCGTCGCGAAGATGAACCAGCTCCGTTTCCACATCTACACCTTCATCGGCTCATGGCCGTGGTGCTACGTGCTCGCCTACGTCGGCATGAAGCTCGGAGCGCAGTTCAACACCAACCCGCGCTTCAAAGAGATCTTCCACCGCTTCCACCTCGGCGTCGAGGCCGTCATCGTCATCGCATTTATCTGGTTCGTCATCTCGCACTGGAAGAACCGCATCCGCACCGAAGCGGCATAACCTTCAACGCGACAAAAAAGATTGAGTTGAAAAACACAACTCGTCTTCAATTGTTGGGTCTATTATGGCGGTCGAGGAGAATAAATATATGTCCATCCGTAAGATACTCGCACTCTCTGCACTGGGCGCCGCGCTGGTTATCGGTACCACTACCGTTGCCCCCGCACAGGTCTCCATCAACATCGGTGTCGCTCCGGTATGCCCCTACGGGTACTTCGACTACGCCCCCTACGACTGCTCTCCCTACGGCTACTACGGCCCCGACTGGTTTGCAGGCGGAGTCTTTCTCGGAGCCGGTCCATGGTTCCACGGTCCGAGCGGCTTCTATGGCCACGTCGATAACCGCTACGATCCTCGTCATGGCTACAGAGGCCCCACGCCCGGGCGCGGAGTCCAGCCATTCAATCACTTTCAAGGAAACGAAGCGCGTGACGGACGCGGCCATGTAGGCGCTGCTGGCCATGACGCCAGCAGCGAACACAGCGCAGGGTTCCGTGGCGCAGGCCGTCCCGGCGGCGGCGGCGGTCATGCCGGCGGTCACCGTTAGACCATTGAAATAGGCAAAGACAAAGGCCCGCTGCTAATCAGCGGGCCTTTTGCTGCGCGGGCTTTGCATTGTGCGGTAGCCGCTCAATGTTCCCTGCATAAACTAAAAAAACTCACCTAACTCAAAGCCCACGTCATCTCGACCGAAGCCGCGCAGTTTTATCGCGCGGCGCAGTGGAGAGATCCCTGTATTTCGCTGTTGCCGTTGCCTGTTCTTTCTATATCGTCATTGCCTTTCTCTAGCTCGCAATCTCGCATCGAAAGAACCGCACCCACCCTAAACATGCTTGATTTCCCCGTAAAATGAGTTATCGCTAACGCCTAGACAATCGTCCACTTTGTTTGCGCCTGCACTTTTCGTGAGCAATACTGAGGTTTCCGCACCCACGGAAAATTGCCTCACGAAGGATTTTGCTCAGTTATGTCTACTCCCGAAGCCGCCACACCCAGCGCGGCCAGCATCAAGCCTGCAACAGGAAAATTGGGCGTCATGGTTCCCGGTATGGGAGCTGTCGCCACCACCCTTATCGCCGGCGTAGAAGCCGTTCGCCGTGGACTGGCCAAGCCCATCGGCTCCACCACGCAGATGAGCACCATCCGCCTCGGCAAGCGCAACGAAGGCCGCACCCCGCTCATCAAAGACTTCGCTCCCATCGCGCAGCTCGATGATCTCGTCTTCACCGGATGGGACATCTTCGGCGGCAACCTCTACGACGCAGCCAAGACCGCGCAGGTGCTCGATCGCGACCAGCTCGAACAGATTCGCCCTTACCTCGAATCCATCGAGCCGATGCCTGCTGCCTTCGACCAGCACTACGTCAAGCGCCTTGAAGGCAAGAAGATCAAGACCGGCAAGAACAAGTGCGACCTCGCCAACCAGATTCGCAACGACATCGCCGAGTTCAAGACCAAGACCGACCGGCAGGTGATGATCTGGACCGGCTCAACCGAAATCTTTATCAAGCCCAGCGCCGTTCACCAGACGCTCGAAGCCTTCGAGAAGGGTCTCGTCGAGGACGATCCGAACATCTCGCCCTCGATGCTCTACGCCTGGGCCGCCCTCAAAGAGGGCATTCCCTTCGCCAACGGTGCGCCGAATTTGACCGTCGATATTCCTGCGTTGCAGGAGCTTTCGAAGAAGATGAACGCTCCCATCTGCGGCAAGGACTTCAAGACCGGCCAGACCTTCATCAAGACCGTCCTCGCCCCGGCCTTCAAGGTTCGCAACATCGGTGTCAGCGGCTGGTATTCCACCAACATTCTGGGCAACCGCGACGGCGAAGTGCTCGACGATCCTGAGTCGTTCAAGACCAAGGAAGAGTCGAAGCTGGGCGTGTTGGACTACATCTTCCAGCCGGAGTTGCACCCCGATCTTTACAAGGACCTTTATCACAAAGTTCGCATTAACTATTACCCGCCGCGTGGTGATAATAAAGAGGGTTGGGACAACATCGATATCTTTGGCTGGCTCGGCTATCCGATGCAGCTCAAGGTGGATTTTCTCTGTCGCGACTCCATCCTCGCCGCTCCTTTGGCGCTCGATCTGATCCTCTTCATGGACCTTGCGGCACGGACGCCAAGCCTGCGTGGGCTGGGCATTCAGGAGTGGTTGAGCTTCTACTTCAAGGCACCGCAACATGCGGAAGGACTGTACCCAGAGCACGATCTTTTCATCCAGCACACCAAGCTGAAGAACACGCTTCGGCACATCATGGGCGAAGACCTCATCACTCATCTGGGGCTTGAATATTACGACCAGTAACCGGTAAATCGGCTCTTTAGTGGTTACAGTTTTAAAAATGTAACCACTAAAGAGGCATTTAAAGGGTTACAGCAAAAGCTGTAGCTCTTTTCGTTTTTCGAGACTAGGGTTTTGCGATAGCAGGATCGGTTCGCCGCTTGCAGACGGCTCTGGCAAGTTCGCGCAGGAGCGTTTGGGTCTCGGGCCAGTCGATGCAGGCATCGGTAATGCTTTGTCCATAGACAAGCGTCTTGCCGTTGATGAGAGACTGCGATCCGGCGACGAGATTGCTTTCGATCATGACGCCTTGAATGTGACGATGCGCGCCGGTCGCAATCTGCTCCGAGACGGAATGGGACACCTGAGCCTGCTTGCGATGGTCTTTGCCACTGTTGGCGTGGCTGAAGTCGATCATGATGCGCGGCTTGACGCCCGCCTTTTCCATCTGCGCTGCTGTCGACGCGACCGATTCAGCGTCGTAGTTGGTGATCTGACGTCCACCGCGCAGGATGACATGGCAGTCCGGATTGCCGGAGGTCAGAAGGATCGCGGATTGGCCCGTTTCAGTTGTTCCCAGAAAAGTATGAGGGTTGCTTGCCGAAAGAATGGCCTCAATCGCGATCTGTACATTGCCTGAGGTGCCGTTCTTGAAGCCGACCGGGCAGGAGAGTCCGGAGGCGAGCTGGCGATGCACCTGGCTCTCTGTTGTCCGTGCGCCGATGGCTCCCCAGCTAACGAGATCGGACATGTACTGCGGCGAGATCATGTCGAGGAACTCGGTGCCAGCCGGTACTCCCATCTCTGCCAGATCGAGGAGAAGGCGGCGGGCGATACGCAGACCGTCGCTAATGCGGAACGATTCATCGAAGTAAGGATCGTTGATCAGGCCCTTCCAGCCCAAAGTGGTGCGCGGCTTTTCGAAGTAGACACGCATCACCAGCATGAGTTCGCCGGAGAGCTCTGCAATAGCGGCCTTCAGCAATTCCGCATACTCGCGGGCAGCGATTGGATCGTGAATGGAGCAAGGGCCGACGACAACGATGAGGCGGTCATCCGCCCCGTTGAGGATGTCCACGATTTGGCGACGCGCCTCAAAGACAGTGCGCGAGGCGTTATCGGTCACGGGCAATTCCTCTTCGAGGAAGATGGGAGGAAGAACAACTCTGCTGGATTTGATCCTGAGGTTATTTGTGGGATATGTCATAGGTGCTCAATCAGGATACTAGGTGTGGGCGATCCTGCTGCGGGCAAACCAGCTCGAAGTGAGGGCTACCATCCCATCTGGCTCATGCGCCTCAGAATAATTGAGCTGTAGCTGTTCATGCGCTCGGGCCGCCGCTTCAGAGGAGCGGGCAAGATTGCGGCGAGCCGTGCCCCTTGTTGCCGGCCTACCTTCGCTGCCGGGGTCCTGTAGTAGAAACGAGACGCCGACTCTGCACCATAGATGCCAGGGCCCCATTCAACGACGTTGAGGTAGATCTCCAGAATGCGGCGCTTGCCGAGGACAAGTTCAGCCACGGGCACCAGCGTGGCCTCTGCGCCCTTGCGGAGGAACGAGCGGCCTGTTCCGAAGAAGAGGTTTTTTACGAGTTGCTGCGTAATGGTGGAGCCTCCGCGTGTGCGATCACCTTCCATATCGTCTTTGGCGGCGATTTGGATCGCGTGCCAATCGAACCCATGATGCTGGTAGAAGCGCGCGTCTTCCGCAGCGATGACGGCATGCTGGAGATCAGGTGAAATTCGGCTCAGCGGAATGAATTTGTAGCGTTCGCTGTACGGCTTGCGGAGAACCCATGCCTGCAAACGACGCTGGACATGCACCGCCGTTGTGGGCGGATCGATCCATCGGGCGGCCAGAAGCGTCAGCGCGGCAAGCGACCACAACAGCGCCAGACCGATGAGAAGCCATCGAAGGAAGAAGAGAAGGGATCTCTTCCGAGGCGGGATTTGAGGCTGCGTGTCTGGTGTGGTCGTCACGGTTCAGGATCGTATGTTGGGCTTAGCCTGCGACACTCATCAACCGCTGCCACAAGGCTTTCGTTCCTGCATCCGTCTTGGCGGAGACGGTGAGAATCTCATCCACGCCATGCTCCCGCTTCAGAGCGGCGACCGACTTGGCCAGCACATTATTCGAGAGCTTGTCGGCCTTAGTCCCCACTACCAGATAGGGCCGCTGCGTCTGTTTGAAGTAGTCGATCAACTGCGAATCGCTGGGCTGCGGCGGGATATTCGTATCGACGAGGCAGATGCAGAGCGCCAGTTCATCGCGGTCGGCAAGGTAGGGCTCGATGAATTTGGGCCACTCCGCCGAGATCGACTTCGAGATCTTCGCGTAGCCGTAGCCCGGCAGATCGGCGAAGATCAGGGTCGGCTTCTGCTTCATCTTGTCGCCCGCGCCCTCGTGCAGCGCAAAGAAGTTGATCGCTCGCGTCCGCCCCGGCGTGGACGACGTATGCGCCTGTTTCGATCCCAGCAACGAGTTGATCAGCGAGGACTTGCCGACGTTCGAGCGCCCTAGAAATGCCACCTCCGGCGCTCCGTAGGTTTTGGCATCGGAAGGGAAGTGGGCAACGTCGGTTGCGGAGAGCAGAAAGACTGGAGTCAGCGGCATGGCTTCAGTCTATCTCTCCTGCGTCTGGAAGATTGAAGGCTGAAGGCTTAACACCGATTTGCGCCGATGACACCGATTAGAACAGGCGAAGGCGAAATACAAGGGGCTCTCCACTGCGCTTCGCTTCGGTCGAGATGACGCGGTTTTGGGGTGGGACTGTGCAGAAAAAAGCGCACCCGGCAGCGAAGCCGGATGCGCTTTCTCGAAGGAGAAGGATCGAATTACCGTACGGTGAGCGGTGAGGTAAGCCGGAAGGTGACCTGCGACTCTGCCGGAATGACGACGTCCTTGTTGCCAGTGAACGCCGAACCTGCGGTGCCAGCACCAGCGCCAGCGAGACCGCCGATCAGAGCGCCCTTGCCCCCGCCTGCGATACCGCCGATGATGGCTCCCAGCCCAGTGCCGCCGCCCGCCAGAACGGCAGTTCGCTTGCCCTTGCCCTGTGTGACCTGCTCAAACTCGGAGGTCTGCACCGGGATTCCGGCGATCGAAGTTAGCTGAATGCCCAGGGCTCCTGCTCCCTTGAAGCGCCCTTGCCCTTTGGCGGCAACGACAGTTCCGGCGACCCGCGTGCCCCGCTTGAAGACGCTGCCGCCGCCTCTTGTGTGCAACGGCCCAGTCAAGACGCCGCTGAAGCTGTCGCCCACATTATTTTGCTTTGCACTGAGTGTCTGGGAGAGGCTGACCCGCACCACCGCACCGGTGGGCACAACGCTCGCTACAGGTGCGGGAGGAGGCGCTGGAGCTGCCGCCGGGGTTTCCGCTGGAGCTGCCGCTGTCATCGGAGCTGGAGCCGGAGCTGCCGGGGCTGCTGCCGGGGCCGTGGCGGGAGTGCCGGCCGCCGGAGCCTGCGCGGGCTGATTTGCGGCCTGTGCGGGCGCTGTGCCCGCCGGATACGTCACCGAGCCATCGGCATTCGTAATGGAGCCGTCCGCATTCTTCGTCCCCGCAGAGGGCGGCGTGCTGTGGCATCCGCTGAGAATCATCGCTGTGCCCAGCGCCAAAGCGCCCCATATCTTCATTGGCTTGGAACCTGTCATGGTCTTCCTCCATAGGTTTTGGCGGGAGGCCGCGACTCTAAGGCCTCTCTTGCCGTTTGTTGCACCCTAACACCTTAGAGCAAAGTCAACCAGAGCGAAACTGCTAAGTTTTCATGAAAAGCATGAACAGGAAGTTGTGCTTCGTCGGGCTGCATCCTCCAAGGGCTAGAGCCCCGAATCTGCGGTAGACGCGTGATAGCCCCAATACGAAAGTCTCGGGGTACCTGGAAGCAGTGACGGCTGTAATGGCAATCGCGAAGTACGGTTGTTACTGGGCTGCCAGGTCGAAGACCTTTTCCATGATGACCCACTTCTGTCCCGGCGCGGATTGCGGCAGCTCCTGCTGGAAGTGCTCCATGAGGCGTTCCCACTCCTGCACTTTGGCATTGGCGGCGTCCGCGGCGGCCTTTGCTGACAGGGAGAACTCATCGTCCACGTCCATGATCATGAATAGCCGCGTTCCGGCCAGGTAAATCTCCATATCGACGATTCCCGCATCCAACAGACTCTTCTTCACCTCTGGCCAGATTTTGACGTGATAGCGCTTGTACTCCACGATGGCGGTCTCGTCGTTCTTGAGATCCAGGGTTAAACAATGACGTGGCATTCTTCCTCCGCATGATTTTCATCGACTTTGTCAGTAACGGGCAAAGCCAACCGCAGGGTAACATTTCTCATTGAAAAGTGTTTCTAGATGTAATGCGGGTTTTTAAAATTGTCCTGGCTGGCGATTGATTTTGATGGAAAGAACGGTCAGCGGCGGGAGCAAAGGCGAAATACAGGGGTCTCTCCACTACGCTGCGCTCCGGTCGAGATGATATGTTTTTAGAGTTTTGGACGGGTTTTATGGAGACCCCATAAATATCTTTCAGTAGATTCACTTAAACGCGTTATTCTTTCATCTGTAGATTGATCGGATTTCAGCCAATGATAGATGCTTTTCGCCTGGAAAATAAAATTGCTCTCGTGACCGGTGGCGCCAGCGGCATCGGCGCTGCGACCGCCCGCGAACTCGCCCGTGCGGGTGCGCATGTCCTGATCGCCGACCTTAACCTTGCCGCAGCGCAGACGCTGGCGAGCGAGCTGTCGAATGCGAAAGCGGTCGCGATGGATGTGACCGACTCCGCTTCGATCGCTGCCGCCTTCGCAAGTATTCCCCAGCTCGACATCCTCGTCAACAACGCAGGAATCGGCCTGGTGGGCGACATTACCCGCACATCGGAGGAAGACTTTGCCCGGGTGATGCGGGTCAACGTGAACAGCGTCTTCCTGGTCACGCAGGCGGCGTTTCCTCTGCTGCTGGCCTCGCATGGCAGCATCGTCAACATCGGTTCGGTGGCGGCGACGGTCGGCGTGAAGCAGCGCTTCGCCTACTGCGCCAGCAAGGGCGCCGTGCTGGCCATGACGCGGCAGATCGCGGTCGACTATCCTAAGGAGCTGCGGATCAACTGCATCGCTCCGGGCACCGTGCAGACGCCCTTCGTCGAGGGCTATCTCGACAAGTATCACGCCCATGAGAAGGAGAAGGTGCGCGCCGAACTGGTTGCCCGTCAGCCGATTGGCCGCCTCGGCACACCCGAGGACATCGCCTCGCTGGTCCGCTATCTGTGTTCGCGCGAGGCCGAGTTCATCAACGGCGCACTAATCCCTATCGACGGCGGCTGGACGGCAGCCTGATCTCCGGACCAACTGCTGCCTCTCACCTTCACAGACTGGACGCTGAAATTCAAAAGACAGGAAAGCTACAAGTTGAACGACATTCTTATCACTGCAATCCGCGTCATCGATCTCCGTTTCCCGACGTCGCTCGAACACATCGGCTCTGACGCCGTCAATAAAGACCCTGACTACTCTGCTGCCTATTGCATCCTCGAGACGAATTCGGAGCTCGAAGGCCACGGTCTCTCGTTTACGCTCGGGCGCGGCACTGACCTTGTGGTGCAGGCTGCGGAGTATCTCTCGCGCTACGCTGTCAACCGTACCCTGGCGTCGATCACCGACGACTTTCGCGCCTTTGCCCGTCAGCTTACCGACGACACCCAGTTCCGCTGGCTGGGACCGGAAAAGGGAGTCATCCAACTGGCTGCCGCGGCGCTGATTAATGCGGTCTGGGACCTCTATGCGCGGGCGGAGAAGAAGCCGCTGTGGCAACTGCTCTCGGAGATGGAACCCGCACAACTTGTGAAGGCGATTGACTTTCGCTACATCGACGATGCGCTGTCAGAAGAAGAGGCGCTTGACCTGCTTACGGCCCGCCGCAAGGGGCAGGCGGAGCGGCTGGCGCTGCTCAAGGAGAAGGGCTATCCCGCGTATACGACCTCGGTGGGGTGGTTTGGCTATAGCGAAGAGAAGATTCGGCGGCTCTCGAAAGAGGCGCTGGCCGACGGCTGGAGGTACTTCAAGCTGAAGGTGGGCGGCGACGCTGCGGACGATCTTCGCCGGGGGCACATCGTTCGTGAGGAGATCGGCTGGACCAACAAGCTGATGGTCGATGCCAACCAGAAGTGGGGCGTGCTCGAGGCCATCACACGGACGCGCCAGCTCGCCGAGCTTCAGCCGTGGTGGATGGAAGAGCCGACGAATCCGGACGACATTCTTGGCCATGCGCGCATTCGCCGCGAGGTGCCTGAAGTCCGCATTGCCACTGGGGAACACGTTCATAATCGCATCATGTTCAAGCAACTGCTTCAGGCCAAGGCTATCGACGTGCTGCAGCTCGACAGTTGCCGAGTGGCCGGGGTGAATGAGAACCTTGCCATTATACTTATGGCGGCCAAATTCGATGTCCCAGTCTGTCCTCATGCCGGGGGCGTCGGCCTTTGCGAGTACGTGCAGCATCTCTCCGTCTTCGATTTCCTCAGCGTCTCGGCCACGCTCGAAAACCGCGTGATCGAGTTCGTCGATCATCTGCACGAACACTTCATCGATCCCGTTCGCATCAAAGATGGGCATTACCTTCTGCCGCAGCAGCCCGGCTACAGCATTCAGATTCGCGAAGAATCTCTAACCCGCTTCGCCTATCCGCACGGCGAAGCCTGGAGCGCCTCCAAGTGAAATTCGTCACCTTCTCGTCCAGAGCTGAATCCACAAACGCACAGCCCAGAACTCTTGGTGAGTCTGTCCCTGCCGAATTGCTGAACTGCGGCGTTGCCACCCCCGGCCTGCTGGTCACCGGCAAGGACGGCGAGCAGGAGGTGGTAGGCCTCTCGTCGCTGGGCTACCGCTCGGTGCGTAACATCATCGAGGCTGGCCCTGACGCGCTCGACAGGGTCCGCAAGATCGAGTCCAGCGCGCCGCGGGTTCCGCTCTCCCGCGCTACGCTTCATGCTCCTATCCCGCGCCCGCCGCGCGTCTTCGCCATCGGCCTGAACTACCAGAAGCATGCCGATGAATCGAAGATGGCCGTGCAGAAGGTGCCGACCGTCTTCATGAAGCTGACCAGTTCCATCATCGGCCCGGATGCGCTCATCATCCTGCCGAAGATCAGCACCCAGCCTGACTACGAGGCTGAGTTCGCCGTCGTCATCGGCAAGCGTGGCTACCAGATCGCCGAGAAGGACTGGAAGGAGTACGTCTTCGGCTACACCATCGTCAACGACGTCAGCGCCCGCGACGTGCAGCTTGCCACCAGCCAGTGGACGCTCGGCAAATCTTTCCCAACATTTACGCCGATGGGTCCGGCGATCGTCACTGCTGATGAGGTTCCCGATCCTCATGCGCTGGACATCTCGCTGACCATCAATGGGGAGACGCTGCAAAGCTCCAATACCAGCGATCTGATCTTCAAAATTCCCGCTCTGATCGCGCATCTTTCAAGCCTCACACCGCTCGAGGCGGGGGACATTATCAGCACGGGAACCCCGGAGGGCGTAGGCCTTGGCCGCAAGCCACAGCGCTGGCTCAATCCGGACGAAGAGATCGTCATCACCGTCGAGAAGGTAGGGCAGCTCCGCAACCGCACCATTGCGGAGTAGGACCGACCTGCAACTGTTTTCCATTCACTTTCGGACAGCTCGTGGCTGATAGCGCGCATTATCAGCCACGAGCTGTCTTTCGTTCTGCCAGACGATGACAAACTTCAACCCTTCCAAGGACATGGAACACCAGGATCTCTTGCGAAAAGCTTGCGTGTTGCGGGGTTGCAGGGGAGACTGGTGGCATGAATGTTAATTTTGCCGAGCGGGCGCATAACCATAACTGGAAGCTGGACCCGATTGTGCGGTCGCTGCTGGATACGGATTTTTATAAGCTGCTGATGCTGCAGTTCATCTGGAAAAATTTTCCCACGGTGCATGTGACCAGCGAGGTGGTGAACCGGACGGTTTCGGTGAAGCTGGCGGAGCGGGTAAGCGCGGCGGCGCTGATCGAACAGATGGAGCATGTGCGCGGGCTGCGGTTTCGCAGGAGCGAGATGGTCTGGCTGGCCGGTAATACGTTTTATGGGACGCGGAGCATCTTCGAGCCGAAGTTTCTGGAGTGGCTGGAGCGTGATTTCAGGCTGAGTGACTACGAGGTCACCGAGCATGACGGGCAGTTGGTGCTGCGGTTCAGCGGGCTTTGGGCCGAGGTGACGATGTGGGAGATCTATGCGCTGGCGATTGTGAGCGAGCTGAAGACGCGGTCGGCGCTGGCGGAGCTGAATGAGCTGGAGCTGGACGTTCTGTATGCGCGGGCCAAGACACGGTTATGGGCCAAGGTGGAGTTGTTGCGCGGCGTGAAGGACCTGGAGTTGTCGGACTTTGGGACGCGGCGGCGGCATAGCTTTTTGTGGCAGGAGTATGCGGTGCAGACACTGCGGGCCGGGTTGGGTACTCGACTGACGGGTACTTCGAATACGTCGCTGGCTTATAAACACGATCTGGAAGCGATTGGAACGAATGCTCATGAGCTGCCGATGGCGATGGCGGCAATGGCGACCAGCGATGCGGATTTGCGGGCTTCGCAGTATAAGGTGCTGGAGCTTTGGCAGCAGAGTTACGGCGGCGCGTTGCTGGTGATGCTGCCGGATACGTTTGGGACGACACAGTTTTTGGAGGGCGCTCCGGATTGGGTGGCGGATTGGACGGGGCAGCGGGTGGACAGCAAGGATCCGATGGTAGCGGGGGATGAATATATTGCGTGGCTGATGCGGCGGGGGAGGGATGCTCGGGGAAAACGGCTGATCGCTTCGGATGGTTTGGATGTGGGAGATATTGTTCGGCTGGATGGATATTTTCGCGGGCGGATTCGGTTAAGCGCCGGGTGGGGGACTTTGCTGACGAATGATTTTCGTGGGTGCCATCCGCGAGGGGAAGATACGCTGGAGCCGATCAGTCTGGTGTGCAAATTGATGACGGTGGAAGGGAAGCCGGCGGTGAAGCTAAGTGATAATTCGCATAAGTCGACGGGGCCTGTGGAGGAGATTGCGCGGTATCGGCGGGTGTTTGGGAGTGTCGCGGTGGAGGGGGCTGGGGTGGTGGTTTGATGACCCTTTATTTGTGTCCGGATATACTGCGGGCATGATTAAGTTTGGTGGTTGGGCTCGGGTTTTTGTGGCGGCGGCGATGGTTCCTTTGGTGACGGTGCAGCCTTCGTTTGGGTGGGGGGCCGATGGGCACTCGATGATTGACAAGCTGGCGGCGGCGAATCTGCCGCACGATGTTCCGGCGTTTCTGCGGGATGGCGGGGCGCTGGATGCGATGAACTATCTGGGGCCGGAGCCGGACCGGTGGCGGAACAGGGCTGAGAGGGAGTTGGACGGGGAGCAGGCTCCCGACCACTTTATCGATCTGGAGCGGGCCGATATGGTGGGAACGCTTCCGAAGTGGCGCTATGACTTTATTCGCGATCTGGCGAAGCAGCAGAAGCTGCATCCGAATCTGCCGTTGACGCCGGAGAAGGTGGGGATGCAGCCCTGGCAGGTGGAGGAGGTCTATCAGAGGCTCAAAGTTGGGTTTAGGGAGTATCGCAAGCTGGTTGCAGCCAATGAAGATACGAAACCGGCTGAGCTGGCGATTGTGTTTTATGCGGCTTGGCTGGGGCATTATGTTGGGGATGGGTCGATGCCGCTGCATACGACGATTCAGTACAACGGGTGGACGGGGCCGAATCCGAATGGGTATACGACGGAGCACCATATCCACTCGAAGTTCGAGAGCACGTTTGTGTCGGCGAATGTGAAGCCGGAGGATGTGGCTCCGCTGGTGGCGGCGGCGCAGACCAAGGCGCTGGGGGATGAGTGGGACGACTACATGATCTATCTGCGGCATACGAACTCGCTGGTGGAGAGGACGTATCAGGTCGATAAGGCGGGCGGGTTTGACGGTGCCGGAACTCCGGAGGGGAAGTCGTTTACGGAAGAGCGGCTGGCGGCAGGAGCGATTGAGCTGCGGGACATGATCTATACGGCGTGGCTGCGGAGCGCCGATCCGGTGCAGGAGTTTCATGGGTAGAGTGGAAGAACGTACGCCGATATTTCGTTCCTGATTGGTGAGACATCCGCGGCGGCTTGGTGCTCGGCGAACCAAAGGAAGAGATAACTCTGATTCGCCGAACAATCTGCGTCTACGACTTTATGAATTCGAGAAGATCGGCATTGATCTGGTCGGCATGTGTGGTCGGCATTCCGTGCGGCAGGCCCTGGTAAACCTTCAAGGTGCCGTTCTTCAGGAGCTTGGCGGCCAGCGGGCCTGAATCGGCGAACGGCACGATCTGGTCGTCCTCGCTATGCATCACCAGTACCGGAACGGTGATCTGCTTGAGGTCTTCGGTGAGGTCGGTCTCCGACAAGGCCTTGATGCAGTCGTATTGCGCCTTGGTTCCACCCATCATTCCCTGGCGCCACCAGTTATCGATCACCCCTTGCGAAACCTTTGCACCGGGACGATTGAAACCGTAGAAGGGACCCTCAGGGACATCGCGATAGAACTGGGCGCGGTTGGCCATGCCTGCGCGAAAGCCGTCGAAGAACTCGATCGGCAGGCCGCCCGGATTTGACGCCGACTTGATCATGACCGGAGTGATGGCGCTGATCAAGACCGCTTTGGCAACGCGGCCGTTGCCTCCGTACTGGGCGACATAGCGGGCCACTTCGCCGCCGCCTGTCGAGTGGCCGATATGGATAGCGTCTTTGAGGTCGAGATGCTCCACCAGCGCGGCGCTATCGGCCGCATAGGTGTCCATGTCGTTGCCGAGATCGGTCTGGCTCGACCGGCCATGGCCACGACGATCATGCGCGATGACACGGTATCCGCGGAGCAGGAAGAACAGCATCTGGCTGTCCCAATCGTCCGCGCTGAGCGGCCAGCCGTGGTGAAATACGATTGGCTGACCTGTTCCCCAATCCTTGTAGTAGATCTCTGTACCGTCCTTCACTGTAAAGCTGCTCATGACTCGCTCTCCTGTCGGGTTGTGTGCTCTTGTTCGTTAAGTTGATAGCCGGATCCATGATTTTTTACCGGTACTATGCCGGGTCAGTTGACGATAATAGGGGCCGATGGAACCCGGGGTATGATCCAATCTTCGGTTCAGTACTGGAAACGCTCGTCTCGGAAGTAACGAAATACCAACTCGCCATTAGCAGAGGCCAGTCGTTCGATAGAGCATTCGTTTCGCATCAATTAGTGCTGCCAACTCTTATATACCAATTCGAGGCTGTAGCCGTCGGTGCCCAGAACATTCGCTGCGTAATAGCGCGGGTCGTAGTACAGCCGCGCTCCGGGCCCATGCGGCAACGAAAAGCAACTATGCTGTTGCGTATGAAAAAAGTCCATGCTCTTGTCGCACTAAGTGTCTCTTTCGCCGTTTCCCTGGCTTTCGCACAGAAGCCAAACACACTGACACCGAAGGAAAAGGCCGATGGCTGGCGGCTGCTCTTCGACGGCAAGACGACCGACGGTTGGCGCAGTGCTCGCGGCGGCGGCTTCCCCAAAACCGGCTGGGCGGTGAAGGATGGCACCATCACGGTGACTGAGACGGGCGGCGAAGAGTCCGGCAACGGCGGCGACATTGTGACGACGCGCACCTACTCGGACTTTGAGCTGTCGGTGGACTTCAAGACGTCTCCGGGAGCGAACTCTGGGATCATGTACTTCGTGGACCTGAACCTGTTGCCGTGGAAGAACGGTCACGGCTCGCCTATCGGCTTCGAGTATCAGGTGTTGGATGACGCACTGCACCCGGATGCGAAGCGGGGCGTGAACGGCGACCGCACCGTTGCTTCGCTTTACGACATGATTCCCGCCGCAGCCGACAAGCCGATCAAGCCAGTCGGTGAATGGAACACCGCCCGCATTGTGGTGCACGGCAAACACGGGGAACACTGGCTGAACGGCGTCAAGGTATTGGAGTACGACCGCGACTCGCCGAAGTTCAAGGCCATCCTCGCTGAGAGCAAGTACCACGTCTTTCCAAGCTACGGTCAAGCGGCCAGCGGATACATTCTTCTGCAGGACCACGGCTTTCCTGTGTGGTTCCGAAATATTAAGATTCGAGAGATTAGGGGAGGTGCGTCGGCGGATTAAGCCCAATTTGAGGAGCAGCCGGAGCGTGGAAGCTGCGGCCTAAAGCTTTAGGCTCGATTTTGCTGACTACGAATCGGCGCGTTCGAGGGAGAGGTGCGGGGTGTGGATGAGGGGGTACTCGTGGTGCTCGATGCGGACGAGGAGACGGCGGAGGAATGGCGTGATGGACAGCGCGATGATGGGGACCATCACGACGGAGAGGCAGAGCCACAGGACAAGGGCGTGCCACTCCCACGTCCATAGCTGACGGGTGAGGGCGATGGGGTTGCTGCGAGCGGCGTGGATGAGCGCTTTGGCAGTGAATGGCATGGGCGCGGTGTGGAAGACTACGTCGCCGAGGCGGATGAAGGGGATGAGGAGAAGGAGTTCGAGCGGGTAGGCGAGATGGTTGGCCAGTTGCGAGGCGGCGACGTTGAGGCGCAAGAGAAATGCCGCGGCGAGGCAGAGGATGGTGGTGCTGCCGAGGACGGGGTTGATGCCGATCAGCAGGCCGACGGCGATGCTCCAGGCGAGCTTGCGAGGAGAGGCGCCCATGCGGAGCAGCGCGAAGATAGGAAGGGCGACACGGCGGTAAGCCCAGTTGTGATGGAGCGGCGGGGGGCTCGGTTGGCTACTGGATGGGTTCACGTCGCTCAAAGTCACTCGTTACAGGATAGACTGCGCAACGAGGGTTTGTAGCCGCTATTTGGGAGGCGAGGGTTGAGTGTAGCGAGTTTCTTGCGGTCGTTGGGGCGCAGTATGCGGTTGGCGGGGATGTTTACGGTGGCTGGGACGGAGCTGCTGGTGAAGCGTCCGGAGACGCGTGAGGCCAGGGCCGATTGGCTGCATCGTTTTGCGGCGGGGGCGATTCGAGGGCTGGGGATCGAGGTCGATGTGGTGGGGACGTTTCCCGAGCATGGAGCCGTGATCTCGAACCATCTGGGGTATCTGGATATTGTGGTGTTTGCGGCGCTGCATTCGTGTGTCTTTGTGTCGAAGGCGGAGTTGGAGACGGTTCCGGTGCTGGGCTGGATGACGACGATGGCGGGGACGGTGTATGTCGCGCGAGGGCATGGCGGGTCGGCGGTGAAGGCACGCAGCGGGATGCAGGCGGCGGCGGATGCGGGTTTGCCGGTAGTGTTTTTTCCTGAAGGAACAACGACGAATGGGAGCGGGCTGCTGAAGTTTCACAGCGGCTTGCTGGCGCAGGCGATGGAGAGCGGGATGCCCGTTACGGCGGCTTATTTGCATTACAACCTGGGGGCGGCTAATGATGCGACGGTGGCGGACGATGTCTGCTATTGGGGCGATGCGAAGATGCTGCCGCATATCTTTAAGCTGCTTGGATTGCGCGGGCTGAGGGTAGAGGTGCGATTTGCGGAGAGGCCGATTAAGTTTTCGAGCGATGTGATGCATCGCAAGCTGGCGGCGATCGAGGCACGGATGGCGGTGGCGGCGTTGGGAGATTCGACCCTTGCGGAAAGCGATATGGGTCGGGCCTTCAGCCCTCGGTTTTATTGATGAATGGTACCTGGGGCCGTGCCCCAGGCTGGTATAGGGCGCGCCGTTGGCGCTGGGTGGGGTGTGCGGCTGAAGCTGCGGAGATGTGAGGAGTGGAAATCCCATGTCCCAGAGGCGGGACATGGGGCACCCGGATGGCTGTAGTTATTTTGTTGCTATTTGGGGGATGAGGGCGGTGAGGAGGCTGGTGAACTGGTGCTCGACGCGGCGGCCCGTCTCCATTACTTCTTCGTGGTTGATGGCTTCGTTGAGGACTCCGGCGGCCATGTTGGTGACGAGAGAGATGCCGAGGACCTCGATGCCCATGTGGCGAGCGATGATGACCTCGTGGACGGTGGACATGCCGACGAGGTCGGCTCCGAGGGTGCGGAAGGCGCGGATCTCGGCGGGGGTCTCGTAGCTGGGACCGAGGACGGCGAGGTAGACGCCTTCGGCGAGGGGGATGTTTTGTTTTGCGGCTTCGGTTTGGGCGAGGGTGCGTAGCTGTGCCGAGTAGGCCGTGGTCATGTCGAAGAAGCGCGGGCCAAACTTCGCTTCGTTGGGGCCGAGGGCTGCGTTCGAGCCGGTGAGGTTGATGTGGTCGGAGATAGCTACGAGGCTGCCCTGCTTGTAGCTGGTGTTAATGGCTCCGGCGGCGTTGGTGACGATGAGGGATTTGCATCCAAGCAGGCCGAGGACGCGGGTGGGGAAGGTGACTTCGGAGAGTGGGTAGCCTTCATAGGCGTGGACGCGGCCCTGCATGACGGCTACGGGGACTCCGGCGATGTGGCCGAGGATGAGCTTGCCGGAGTGGCCTTCGACCGTGGATTGAGGGAAGTGGGGGATATCTCTATAGCTAATAGCGATAGGGTCTTCGACCTGCGAGGCGAAGTTGCCGAGGCCGGAGCCGAGGATAATGCCGAGGCGCGGGGTCAGCGTGGTGAGGGAGCGAATATGGTCGGCGGCGGCGGTGGCTTTTATATATAGGCTAGTCATAGACGTGCTCTTCACAGTTTAGCGATGCTACGATCCTATGGCACTCTGCTCCGTCTATGGTCGGCTTGTTTCTACGACGGAGCGCCCGACGAGTATTACCGAAAGGCAGGACCGGATGGAGAGAGAAGCCGTGAACCCAGATGCGGAGGATACTGAGGTTGCGAAGACACTCGCTTCGATTCATACAGAGTCGGGCGCTAGTCTCTACGATCTGGCGTCGGCTTCGCCGGTGCTGCTGATCTTTCTGCGGCATTTTGGATGCTCGTTTTGCAGGCAGGCGATCAGTGATGTAGCCGGCCTGCGTGGTGAGTTGGATCGGCGCGGTGTTCGGCCTGTGTTTGTTCATATGGGGACGCCTGAACGGGCGAAACCATTCTTCGATTATTACGGGATTGGGGATGTAGAGCGGGTCAGTGATCCGGAGGCGACGGTGTACCGAAATCCGGTGTTCGCACTGCATCGAATTAATCCGCTGCGGAGTTTGTTTCAGGCTGCGGTCTGGATGGGGTGGTTGAAAGGCTCGATCTTCAAGCATGGGATCGGGGCCATTAAGGAAGACGGGCATCAGATGCAGGGCATCTTTTATCTAGATGGGCCGAAGATTGTGCGCGAGTTTCGCTATCGGACGATCGCTGATGAGCCGGATTACCTGAAGCTGATTCGTTGAGCCGGTAGCTGCTTGAGGTTTTTACTGCTTATTTTTACTGCTTAGTGGATGAGCATGGAGACGATAGCGGCGGACATGAGGTTGGCCAGGGTTCCGGCGACCATGGCGCGGAGGCCAAGGCGGGCTAGATCGTTGCGGCGTTCGGGGATGAGGGCGCCGATGCCTCCGATCTGGATGCCGATGGAGCTGAGGTTGGCGAAGCCGCAGAGGGCGAAGGTGGTGATGGTGAAGCTGCGAGGGGAGATTAATGCTCGCTGCGCGCCGAGGTCGGTGTAAGCTATGAGCTCGTTGAGAACGGTGCGGGTTCCGAGGAGGTTGCCGACGAGTTTGGCCTCGTGCCAGGGGATGCCGATGAGCCAGGCTACGGGCGCGAAGAAGAAGCCGAGGACGGCGTTGAGGCTTACAGGAAAGGGAATGTGGTGTGGGGCAAGAAGATTGTGGACTCCGCCGAATATTCCGTTGGTGAGCGAGACCAGCGCGAGGAAGCTGATGAGCATGATGGCGACGTTGAAGGCGAGCGCGCCGCCGTCGATGGTGCCGCGGGCGATGGCTCCGATGAAGTTCTCGTTGCTGTGCTCGTCGTTGGGCGGCATTTTTACGATGCCTGCGGTGGCGGGAACTTCGGTCTCGGGGACGAGCATCTTGGCGATGAGGATGGTGCCGGGTGCGGTCATGATGACTGCCGCAAGTAAATCCGACGCGTGGATGCCGTAGGCGATGTAGGCCGCCATGATTCCGCCGGAGACGTGGGCCATGCCGGAGGTCATGATGGTCATCAGCTCGGAGTAGGTGGCTCCGTTGAGGAAGGGGCGGATGGTGAGCGGGGCCTCAGTCTGTCCCATGAAGATGCTGGCGGCGACGTTGGTGGACTCGGCTCCGGAGATGCCCATGGTCTTTTGCATGACCCAGGCGAAGGCGCGGATGACGAGTTGCATGAAGCCGATGTAGTAGAGCACCGCGAAGAAGGCAGAGATGAAGATGATGGTAGGCAGGACGCGGAAGGCGAAGATCGCGACTGCCGCATTGCTGCCGCCGAGTGGGCCGAAGACCATCTCTGAACCGGCGACGGAGTGCTCGAGCAGCATGTTGACGGCGCTGCCTGCGGCGGCGAGGAAGCGCTGACCGAGGGAGGAGTCGAGCACGATGAAGGCGAAGAGGAATTGCAGGCCGAGTCCCCAGGCTACGGTGCGCCAGCGGATGGCGCGACGGTTGGTGGAGAAGACGTAGGCGACGCCGATGAAGACGATGAGTCCGAGAAGTCCGGTGAAACGAGCCAAAGGGTGCTCCTGCAAAGGTAAGGCGCGGGCGAAATCTTTGATGAGTGTACCGGTTGGAGGGAGAGCTATCCAACGATTTCGTGATTCTCGGTTGAGTCGTGTGGGAAGCTGGACGAAACTGCGGCTGCGGAATGGGTGGTGGCAGGAACTACAAAAGCGAAATACAGGGGCCTCTCCACTCCGCTTCGCTCCGGTCGAGATGACGTGCGGTTGAGGCGGGTGTTTTTACTGTATCGGCAAATGCTTCGGTTCCCGGCGCATCGGCTCAGTTCACCCTGGCGTTTTATCGTTTCCGAAGGGGATGTAGCGCAGGTGAGACTTTACTGTAAATGAGCAGAGGCTACATCGAGGTTGATCTGAGAAAGCGTGGCGGGTTTTTGTTTGAGGGCATACATGCGACGGTCTGCGGTGCTGAGCAGCTTGGTTGCGTCTTCCGCATCGTCGGGGTAGATGGCGATGCCGAGGCTGGCCGTCATGGTGAAAGCTCGTCCGTCGATGAGGATGGGCCTTTGGATGGAGTTTTGGATGGTGCTCAAAAGTTGATCGAGAATGTGGACGTCTGTGATGTCGGGAGCTATTAAGGTGAACTCGTCGCCTCCGAGGCGCGCGAGGATATTGCGGGCAGGCAGGTCTTCGAGAAGGTTCTTCGCGACGCCGCAGAGGATTTGATCGCCAGCCTGATGGCCAAGAGTGTCGTTGATCTTCTTGAAGCCATCCAGATCGAAGATGAGCAGGGCGAGATGGTCGTTGAGACGGCGGCAGTGGGTGAGGGCAGTATCGAGGTGATCTTCGAAGGAGCGGCGGTTGGGCAAGCCAGTGAGGTGATCGTGCATTGCGAGCCATTGGTTGCTCGAGAGCTGCTCTTCCAGCATGACGAGAATCATGCCGATGGTGATGAGGGTCTTCTGCATGTTCCAGACGTGCGAGGCAATATCAGCATAGGCGCGGTAGTACACGATAAACGGATGCACGAAGAAGCAGAGGGCCCAGGTGAAAAATCCTGTCAGGATCGCAAGTCTTCCCGTGCTGTGCCGAGGAAGGCGGTGAAGGTATTTAATTCCGGCGATGGCGTAGACGCCACTGAGGCTCCAATAGACTGCCTGCCGATACTCGCCGTAGTGGATCAGCAGACCGATGCCAAGCCATCCGGACAGATGAACGAGGGTGACAAGCCAGGTACGGCGCAGGTAGAGGGAGCTGGCTCCCGCGATAAAAAGACCAGATGCAATTGCCGGAAAGTAGGGAATCGGATTAGAGATGTGCAGACCATAGAGGGTATCGATGGTCAGCAAAGGAAGGGTGTTCAGTGTCAGGTAGATTAAACGGACTCGTGAGGGAATCGGATGTCTTCTGGAATCCCAGGTAAAGACCAAGCCCGCGATGAGATAGCAGTCGAGGACGACGACGTGAAGAATCCTGTCTGGCATGCCGTCCTTCGCATAGAAGATGTGGGCGCAGGACTCGACCAGGGTAATGAGAAGCCCGAGCAGCCAGATGTCCGCTTGTTCATGCGGATGGCGTCTGCGCATGAGAAGGAGGATGACGATGAGAATCGCCAGTGCTGAGAGATCGGGAAGAAAGGCGTAGTTCATCAAGCTCCGTACAACTAATGGTTCAGTTGGTAGTCAAACGGGCCCGTTAAGTCGATGCTCTTATGAAAGAGTTGTTAACTACAGATTATCTGCCAATCAAGTATCGCGAATCCATTTATTTTTGCGGCCATTTGAAGGATTCATGGCAATTGGATCAGGCGCGAGGCGTTGGAGGACGCGCGGGGTTGCCAACGACGGTCGCGCCGGGCGGAACGTTTCGGGTGACTACGCTGCCCGCGCCGATGATGGCGTCGTCGCCGATGGTGATGCCGGGAAGGATGATGGCTCCGCCGCCGATCCATACGTTGGCACCGATGCGGACGGGGCGACCGCTCTCAAGGCTGGTGCGGCGAGCTTCGGGATCGCGAGGATGGTCGGCGGCGTAGATCTGGACGGCGGGGCCGATCTGGGTCTGGTCACCGATTTCGATGGAGGAGACGTCGAGCAGGACGCAGTTGAAGTTAAGGAAGACGCCGCTGCCGAGGCGGATGTTGTAGCCATAGTCGCAGAAAAATGGCGGACGGATGACGGAGCCGTGACCGCAGGCGGCGAGGAGTTGGCCGAGCAGAGGGGTATGAGTCACCCTGTGGTGGGGCGTGGTGTTGTATTGGTAGAGCAGGGCGGTGGCGTGGTTGCGGTCGGCGATGAGAGTGGGGTCGCCAGCGTCGTAGAGCTCGCCCGAGAGCATCTTTTCTTTTTCGGTTTTTTCTGGCTGCATGATGTCCCCCTCCCCCTCAAAAGTCCTAAAGTCTTCGAAGTAGATATTCCAGGTCTGGACTTCGATGCTTTGAAATTTTCAGGTTAAAAGTAAAAATCCAGTCGTGGCCGGACTGGATTTCGGTTTCTTTCGCTGTGTTAATTATAGCGAGCGTGTCAATAGGGGATTGGGAGACTGTTGCGTCAGTTCAAAATCATAAAGACGCGAATACAGGGGTATCTCCACTGTCACTATTCGACTTCGCTCAGGGGCCGGTTGAGATGACGTGAGTCTTGATTGGATTTCCTTCACTGCGCGGCTTCGGTAGAGATGACGTGGATTGTGGCTGATATTGCTTCAGAGTCTTTGGACAGGTTCCTGATGGCTGCCGAGATGGCGGATGCTGTCTTCAAAGTTTTGTGTCAGCTCTGCCGGGGTGGAGTGCTCGTCGGCTGGGATGACTTTGCCGAGATGGATCTCCAGATGGCCGGAGCGTAGCCAGCCATTTTTTTTCATTTGATCGAAGCCGATGAGAGCTATGGGCAGCACAGGGACGCGTGACTCCTGTGCGAGCAGGCCTATGCCGGGGCGGAAGGGGTGCAGCTTTGCTTCGGGGCTGCGGGTGCCTTCGGGAAAGATCAGCACGGAGTAGCCGTTGTCCATGGCCCCGCCCGCGTGTTCGAAGCTGCACTGAAATCCGCGCAGGCGGGGCAGCGGAAAGACGTTGAACAGCGCGGTGACCAGCCAGTAGCCTGCCGGAGCCAGCAGGTTGAGGAGAGTGTTCGGTTGGTTTTGGCCGCGACGGAGATCAAGCAACATCTCGCCGGACATGGCGATTGCGGTTCGGTGGCGCAATCGCGCGGGCAGCGCATAGAGGATGAGTGCTCCATCGTAGGCGGTGACGTGATTGGCGATGATGAGCAATGGACCTTGCGGGGCGTGGTCGGATGGGCGCACTATTTTGGGTGCTGCCAATAGCCGGATGAGTGGTCGCATGACAAGCTCGATGAATGCGATGCGCGCGGCTTTGATGGGCCAGGACCAGGGCCAGCGGGGATAGATGTGGCTGGGCGCTGTGGGCTCTGGTTTAGTGATTGGAGCGTGCGGGGTAACGGTGGAGGGCTCTGCTATGGGGGGAGCGGTCTCGTTGTGGATCAACTGGCGCAGGTCGCCGAGGGTGATGGCCTTTGCAATTGCATCGTCGTTGAGCTCGAGTTGTAGCTGATGTTCTAATTCGGATTGCAATTGGACGCGCCCGAGGCTGTCCAGATGCAGGTCTTCGGAGAGGCGAAGATGGTCGTTAGGGTGAGAGATGGGTTCGCCGGTTACTGCGGCGATTAATTTGAGCAGGATGTCTTCGTCAGTGGAGGGGGATGGTTGAGACTGTTGCTGATGGAGGATGGTCTCGCAGGCCCACTGCGTGACATCTCTTCGTAACTGCTTGCCGGTTGAGGTGTAGGGGAATTGCAGTTGCCGCCACTTCAGCACGCGGCGAATTTGCTGATGGTTGGCCAGTGCGCGGTTTGCGGTGGCGACGGCTGTCTGTAACTCCTCGTCGCTTCCGTAGAAGAGTACGACTGCTATTGGTTCTGCGCCCCCGACTGTGGTTGCGCATGGGACGACTACGCATCCGCGCACGCCGGGCTGGGCATTCATCGCCTCTTCAAGGTCGGCGGGATGTATGTTCATGCCAGCGGCAGTGACAATTACGTCGCCTCTTCTGCCGAGGAAGCGCAGCTCGCCGGAGGGGTTCTCGGCTGCGAGATCGCCTGTTGCCAGCCACTCGCTTTCGCGAGGATGCATTGTGCCGTTCTGCCATGTGGACGCGGAAAGCATATCGCCACGCACGAGAATTTCGCCTTCGCTGCTGAGGCGCACCTCGCGGCCGGGCAATGCCTTTCCGATAGTTCCATGCGCTACGCGGAAGGGATGATTGAGTGTGATCAGCGCGGCGGTTTCGGTCATTCCATAGCCTTGTATCAGCGCCAGGCCCAGTTGATTCCAGAAGCGCTCGAGGTCGGTGGGGAGGGTTGCGCCGCCGGAGATGATGGCCCAGAATTTCCAGCCGAGCGCGCGGTGCACGGAGCGGAATTTCCACCAGCGCTTTAAGGGGGGGAGTGTGTTTGCCTGCTCTAATTTTTCGGGGGTGAGATTGAATTGTGTCAGTAGATGGGCGCGCAGCAGGTGGAGGACGCGTGGTACGGCTATGAGTACCGAGATGCGTTCGCGATGGATGAGGTGGATCGTGCGCCTGGCCTCAAGTTGTTCGACGAAGTGCACCTCTGCGGCAAGGAGCGGAGGTATCCAGAGACCCATGAATTGGCCAAAGACATGGCTGAGAGGAAGGGTGTGCAGAAAACGCAGGGGGTGGACCCAGCGCTCGTAGCGGCAGTACTTTGCTATCTCGACTTCGATGGGTTGAAGGCTGGCCAGTACGTTGCGGTGGGTATGGACGATGCCCTTTGGCTCGGAGGTCGTGCCCGAAGTGAAGATGATTTGGAAAGGAGTCTGATCGTTGACGGCGCTGCTTACTGCGAAGTTTGGGTGTGCGGGGAGACGTGTGGCCATCGCTGAAAGTTCGAGCTGCGGCAGGTCGGTCTTGAGCGATGCGAGGAGAGGCTGGTCGCAGACGATGAGCTTTGGCGTGACGTCGTTCAAGATGCGTTGGGCGAAGGAGGTTGAACCTGCGGCGTCGAGCGGGACGGCGATGACTCCCCGCAGCAGGCAGCCGAAGAATGCGGCGATCCACTCTGCGGAGTTCGCGCCCCAGAGGACGACTCGCTCGCCCGGTGCGATGCCGCGATGATCGATCTCTGCGGCGAAACGGCCTGCGAGGTTTGCGATTTCGCCGTAAGTGGTTCGATCACTGCGATTGCCGCGATGGGCCACTACCGCCGTTTGGGCAGCGTGCTGGCGGAGCTCGTGCACGAGGCTGGCCAGATGAGCGCGCACCGTTCCATCATAGTTGTTATGGGGCAGGTGCGGTGGCGATCTCGTGGATGCGGAGTGGGTGAGCTAAATGCGAAAGATGCAGCATGTTTCCCCAAAGAGTTTTTCGTGGTTTTTTATCTAGACGGCGAGACGTTATGGTGGAAGAAAGCATCATAGGAGAAACGCTAATGCTTCCTGTGCGATCAATTGATGAAATCAAGGGCCGTACGTCGAGGTGGCCTTCCATGTAACCAAACTTTCGATAGACCGGAGATACGATGACCTTGTTGCTGGTGCAGATGACTACAGTATTGCTGACCGCCCTTCTCTGCGGGTGGATCGCTCGCAAGCTCGGCCAGGCGAGGGTTATTGGCGAGATCTTAGGCGGCATTCTGATTGGCCCGTCGGTCTTTGGCCGTGTCGCGCCGCATAGCTGGGCAACATTGTTTCCTCAAAGCTCTTTTGGCTCGTTCGAGATATTGAGCACGATTGGACTGATCCTCTTTCTCTTTCTCATTGGAAGTGAACTCGACTACGAGCATCTGCGCCAGCAGAAGGGGACAGCCACGCTTGCGAGTGGGATGAGCATCCTGTTCCCGTTCATCATGGCGGCGATTGTTGCTCATCCGCTGCGCATTCGATTTGCCCCGGATGGAATTGGCAGTATTCCCTTCGTCCTTTTCCTCGGCATCTCGATGAGCATCACGGCCTTTCCGGTATTGGCCCGCATACTGGAAGAAAGAGGACTGCAATCGACGCCGTTGGGCACGACTGCGCTGATGTGCGCCGCAGTGGATGATGTATGCGCGTGGATGCTGCTTGCAATTGCTCTGACGCTGCTTCCTCATAGTGAGCACTCAATGGGTTTGCACTACAGATTTCTGCTTTTGTGCGGATATCTTGTCATCATGCTGGGCGTCGTTCGTCCGCTTGGAAACTGGCTCGTCAGACGCAAGGACAGTATTGGATTTTCTTATGAGCTTCTGGGGATTATTGTCGCCGTCGCACTTTCTTCCGCGGCAGCGACGGAGGCGATCGGCGTGCATCCTCTGTTTGGCGCGTTTCTGGCGGGTGTTTGCTTTCCACGGATCAAGAGTTGGCAGGTCGCAATCAGAACGCGTGTGGACACGATCGTATCGGTACTGCTTCTGCCGCTCTTCTTTGCTTTGACGGGGATGCGGACACGGTTGGATCTGCTGACCGGAAACAAAATATGGTTCTGGATGGGGGTTGTTCTGATTGTCGCTGTCGCCGGAAAGATGGGAGGCGCAGTGCTCGCGGCGCGGTGGACCGGGCAGTCGTGGCAGAATGCGGTGGCCTTGGGAGCTTTGCTCAATACCCGTGGTCTGGTGGAGTTGATTGTTCTGAATATCGCCTATAACGCTCATGTCTTTTCGCCGACACTGTTTACCATGCTGGTTGTTATGGCGTTGGTTACGACCATGATCACGACGCCGGTGCTCAACCTGCTTGGTATTGAAGACCGGGGCCAGAAGGGCCAGGATCTTGCGGTTCTGGCTTCAGCCGATTGAGGCATCGAGATTCTTTGATGTCAGGCCGAGCAAGATCAGGTTAGTTCGTTTGCCGTGATGATTTCGCGGATGAGGGGTTGGAGATTTGGTGGGGTTGTAGAGATTTGTAACGTTTTCTGGAGCATATGTTCAGGCTCTTCCAAGAGGGACTTTTCTTCCGAGAAGAGAGTGACAAGCGGCTGGCCTTTTTTGAGGTGATCGCCTAGCTTGGCGTGCATCTCGATGCCTGCGTGGGCGCTGACGGGATCGCCGGGTTTGGCGCGGCCTGCTCCAAGACGCTGGACGGCCCAGCCTACTTGTTTGCAGTCCATGCTGCTGAGGTAGCCATCCTGCGAGGCGGTGAGGGTGCGCGTGGCGGTGGGTTTGTGGAAGGCTGCGGGGTCTTCGAAGATGGTGGTGTCGCCGCCCTGGGCTGCGATGATCTTGAGCCACGCCTTGTAGGCTTCGCCGCTGGTGAGGATTTCGTCGGAGAGCTTGGCGCCTGCTTCTGGAGTGGCGGCGTGACCGGCGAGGTGGAGCATCCATCCGGAGAGGATGTTCGAGAGTTCGATGAGGTCGGCGGACATTCGATGGCGTTTGCCCTGCATGATGTCGACGCACTCCCATACTTCGACCCAGTTGCCGGAGAAGCGGCCTAAGGGCTCCTCCATGGAGGTGAGGAGCGCGGCGGTGCGGGTGCCGGAGGCTTCGCCGGTGCGGACCATGAGTTCGGCGAGGAATTTTGATTTTTCGTAGGTGGGCATGAAAGCTCCGCTGCCTACTTTGACGTCGAGGACGAGGGCGTTGAGGCTCTCGGCGAGCTTCTTGCTCATGATGCTGGCGCAGATGAGGAAGGGAGATTCGACGGTGCCGGTGTGGTCGCGGAGGGCGTAGAGGATGCGGTCGGCGGGAACGATGCGCGGGGTCTGGCCGATGAGGGCGGCTCCGCACTCTTTTAATAAAGATGTGAGTTGCTGGAGGTTGAGCTGGGTGTCGAAGCCGGGGATGGTTTCTAGTTTGTCGAGCGTGCCGCCGGTGTGGCCAAGCGAGCGACCGCTGATCATGGGGACGCAGATGCCGGGGACTCCGGCGGGGGTGGGTGATGCGAGGCCTGCGGCGGCGAGGATGGGGGCGATGAGCAGGGAGGTTTTGTCGCCGACTCCGCCGGTGGAGTGCTTGTCTACCGTGAAGGTGTGGAGGGGCGCGGCATCAAAGGTTTCGCCGGAGAAGCGCATGGCAGTGGTGAGCGTGGCGAGTTCGCGGGTGTCGAAGCCGCGCTGGAAGACGGCCATGAGGAAGCTGGCGATCTGAGCGTCGGTGACTAATTGTTTTTCTGGCGTGCGGTCTACGATGGCGCGGATGAAGGATTGGATCTCGGCGTCGGTGAGGGCGAGGCCGTCGCGCTTGTGGAGGATGACGTCGATGGGATGGATGGTCATGGCTTGTCTTGTCTATTAGAGCAGTATCGAGGGAATGGAGTTAAGGGCAACGGCAAAATACAGGGGTCTCTCCGCTGCGGCGGCAAAAGGCCGCCTTCGGTCGAGATGACGTGCTCTTTTGGGGGGATGACTTCTTAAACTTTTCCGGCGCTATTGCTTCAGTACGAAAGCTGCGGGGAGGAGGTCGGCGATGGTGGCGTGGTTGAAGGTGCCGTCTTGATTGGGGAAGAAGATGATGGTGTTTGGGGTGCTGAATTCGAGGATGGTTTGGCGGCAGGCTCCGCAGGGTTGGCTGGCGGCATGGTTGAGGTTGGCGACGGCGATGGCGCGGATGCGGAGGTCAGGGCCGTGGAGAGCGACGGCGGAGGTGATGGCAGTCTGCTCGGCGCAGGTGGTGAGGCGGTAGGAGGCGTTTTCTACGTTGCAGCCGGTGACGATGGAGCCGTCTTCGAGGAGAACAGCGGCGCCTACGCGGAAGTGACTATAGGGGGCGTAGGCGTTCTTAGCGGCGGCGGCAGCTTTCTGCTGGAGCTGCTCGATCAGAGAGGGGGTGAGGTCGGCGGTTGGATTCGACGGCATGTTTGTGAGGCTAATCGGTGCCTGGATGAATGGCAAGGCATGGGGCGGGCCTTCAGCCCTCGGCTCGATTGGTTTACATGGTACCTGGGCCGATGGCCCAGGCTGGTATAGGGTTGTGTCGTTGGCGCTCGATAGTATAAGGCGCGCTGTTAGTGTTGCGTGGGTATCCAGATAGGCAAGTGCGGGTGGCTAATGATTTAGTTGTGTCTACCGATAAATAGTTTGTGGATGACCTGACCAAAGAATTTATCGCAGAGAGCCAGGAAGGGCTGGACCGGATGGAACGGTGCCTGACTGAGCTTGAGGTGCGGCCTGACGACGAGGAGCTGGTGGGAGAGATCTTCCGCTCGGTGCATACGATCAAAGGGACGACCGGGTTTCTGGGCTTTGACCGGCTGGAGAAGCTGGCGCATACCGGGGAGCATCTGCTGGGCTCGCTGCGGGATGGCAAGCTGGCGGTGACTTCGGAGCTGATTAGCGGGCTGCTGAGTCTGCTGGATGGATTGCGCGCCATTCTTGCCCTGATTGAAGAGACGGGCGGCGAAGGGACGAGGGCTAATGATGAAGACGGCGAATTGATCGCCGAGCTTACGGCTTTGAACGGGGCTGCGCCGCCTCCGGTAGAGGTAGGGCAGCATGTAGAGGCTGAGGTCCATGCGGCGGCAACGCCTGCGGCGGGTACGGCTTCTGCGGCGGCGATGGGTGGCGGCGACAAGACGCTGCGTATTGATGTCGATGTGCTCAACCGCATGATGAATCTGGTGGGTGAGCTGGTGCTGACGCGCAACCAGATGTTGCAGAGCAATACAGAGGCTGCGAATTTTCCTGAGCTGGCGCGGCGGTTGGACAGCGTTACGGCGGACCTGCGCGAGACGGTGATGCAGGCGCGTATGCAGCCGGTGGGAAATTTGTTCGGCAAGTTTCCGCGGCTGGTGAGAGATCTGGCGCGGACCTGCGGACGCGATGTAAGGATCGAGTTCAGCGGGCAGGAGACGGGGCTGGACAAGAGCCTACTCGAGGCGATTAAGGATCCGCTGACCCATGCGGTGCGGAACGCCGTCGATCACGGAATTGAAGCGCCGCATGTTCGCGTGCTGGCGGGTAAATCTGCCGAGGGATGCGTGAAGCTGAGGGCGTTTCATCAGGGCGGCTCGGTGGTGATCGAAGTTGCGGATGATGGCGCGGGTATTGGCATCGAGCGCGTGCTGGCGAAGGCGGTGGAGCGCAATCTGGTGACGGCAGAGCAGGCTGCGGGGATGTCGGAGCGGGAGGCGTTGCAGCTTATTTTTCTGCCTGGGTTTTCGACGGCGGCGGCGGTGACGACTGTGTCGGGGCGCGGCGTCGGTATGGACGTGGTGCGCGCGAATGTCGAGAAGGTGGGCGGCAGCGTTGAAGTGGAATCGAAGATGGGGCAGGGAACGACGCTGCGGTTGCGGGTTCCGCTGACGCTGGCAATTGTTCCCGCGCTGGTGGTGCGAAGCGGTGGGCAGAGCTTTGCGTTGCCGCAGACTGCGCTGGTGGAGCTGGTGTATGTGCCCAGGCGTGATGCACAAAAGGCAGTCGAAAAGATTGGTGCGGCCGAGCTTTACCGGCTGCGGGAGCGGCTGCTGCCGATGGTGTGGCTGGACCGGCTGCTCGGGTTGGATTCGCAGTGGACCGACGAGGCGCACGGATTTTATCTGGCGGTGCTGGAGGCAGAGGGTTGCCGCTATGGACTGGTGGTCGATGACTTGCTGGCTCCGGAAGAGATTGTCGTGAAGCCGCTGTCGTCGGTGCTGCGCGAGATTGGCTTGTTCTCTGGAGCGACGGTGCTGGGGAATGGAACGCTGGCGCTGATTCTTGACATCGCGGCGACTGCTGCTCGTGCGGGAGTGAAGCCGACGGAAGAAGAGGTGGAGGAGATTGAGGTGGCGAAGGTGGAAGATGCAGCGGATGTTTCGTTCATGGTCTTTGAAGAGCGCGTGAAAGAACGCACCGCGCTGCCTCTGGATGTCGTGGAGCGGATTGAGAGCGTGCCGCTGACGCAGATTGAGTATGCGGGCGGGCGGGCGCTGTTGCAGTACCGTGGCGATCTGCTGCCTTTGCGCGATGACGGCAATGTGTTGGCGGAGATGGAGGCGAGTGCGCAGACGGGCGACGAAGCTTTGGTGACGGTACTGATCTGCGCCAATGCGGGTGTGGGCGGACGGCACAGGATCGGCATGGTGGTGCGGCGGGTGCTCGATGTCTCTACGGGCAGGATGCTGGATCAGGATGCAGCGTCGGAGGGGATGGAGATGGCGTTGGTAAAGGAGAAGCTGACGATGGTTCATCACCAGTTCGGCATGAAGGCGGCGGCGGGCTGGAAGGAGGTTGCGTGAATATCTCCAGGGGAAGCGTGATGGATGAGATGCAGGACGAAGATGATGCGGTGTCGTTGTGCTCGCTGTTTTCGGGGAGCGAGAGCTTTGGCATCGACACGCGCAAGATTCGTGAGGTGCTGGGCAAGCGCGAGTTGCAGCAGGTGCCGATGGCTCCGGCGTACATCGGGGGAGTGGTGCCGTATCGCGGCGAGGTACTGACGACGGTGAACCTTCGCGCGCTGTTGGGAATGAGTGAGAACAGCGCGGCGAGCTGCATTTTGGTTTTGGAAGACGATGAAGTTGCGGAACGATTTGGCCTGATGGTGGATGAGGTGGGCGGTGTGGTGACGGTGAACCGGCGAATGCTGGAGGCGAATCCGTGCACGCTGGAGGCGCGAGGGAAGTGGCTGTTCGACGGGGCTTACAAGATGCAGACGGGATTGATGGTGCAACTGGATCCGGCGAAGCTGCGGCCATCGCGGCTGTCGGAGACAGGGCTGTTCAAACAAGGTAGGACGGGAGCCATGGATGCGAGCACTGATAGTCGATGATTCGAGTTTTATCCGCGATTATCTGCGGCAGCTTCTCGACCGGATGGGAATTACGTGCGAAGAGGCTGTGAATGGAAGCAATGCGCTTGAGGTGCTGGCGGGGGCGCAGGCGTTCGATTTAATGCTTCTGGATGTGAATATGCCGGTGATGAATGGGCTGGAGTGCGTGAAGGCTCTGCGCGAGGCGCATCTGGGGCCGGAGATGAAGGTCATGATGGTAACGACTGAGGCGGACAACTCTTTCATAACGACCGCGCTGGATAACGGCGCGGATGAGTTTTTAATGAAGCCCTTTACGCCGGAGAGCCTGCGCGAAAAGATGGCTTTGCTTGGATTCGCAGCGACCTAGCGAAGAGAGATTGAAAAGGGTGGAAGTAATGGGGATCTCAAGCGAACAGCCGCTTCGTGTTCTTGCGGCAGACGACTCCGCGGTGATGCGCGGAATTATGCGAAAGCTCTTCGAGATGCACGCGGAGGACAAGTTGAGTAGGCTGCCGCCGATGGAGTTGTGCGGTACAGCGCAGGATGGCGTCGAATGCATGGAGGCAGTGGCGCGTCTGGCGCCGGATGCTTTGGTCTTGGATTTGGAGATGCCTCGGTTGAATGGGCTGGATGTTCTGGACCGGTTGCGAGATGCAAATCCGGCACTTCCGGTGATTATGTGCAGTTCTTATACCGAGCGGGGTGCGCAATCGACGCTGGAGGCGCTGGCACGCGGGGCTGCGGACTATGTGATGAAGCCGAGCGAGCAGCGTGATCTGGCTGCAGCGTTGCAATCGCTGGCGCAGCAGTTGCTGCCGAAGATCGCGGCGTTGACGAAAGGACGCAGGCGGAAGAGTGAAGAGAATGTTGCGCAGGCTGCGCAGAGCGCCAGGGGTGGCGATGGACGGAGAGAGTCGCCGATTGAAGTCGTGGTGATTGGGCTGTCGACGGGCGGGCCGTCAGCGCTGGAGCAGATGTTGCCGCGGTTGCCGTCGAATTTTCCGGTGCCGGTGCTGATTGTGCAGCATATGCCAAAACTCTTTACGGGAGCGCTGGCGGAGAGGCTGAACAAATGCTGCGCGTTGCAAGTGAGGCAGGCTTACGACGGAGAAGCGGTTGTGCCGGGTACGGTGTGGCTGGCTCCGGGCGACTCGCATATGGAGGTGGCTGCGCGGAAGATGGGATTTGGTCTCGATGACGCCGACTCGAAGGAACGTGGAGCGAGAGTGAAGTTGCACCAGCAGGAGCCGCTGAATCATTGCCGGCCCTCGGTGGATTATTTGTTTCATTCGGCGGCGAGGCTTTATGGCGCTGGTGCGCTGGCGTTGATGATGACCGGTATGGGCGCGGATGGATTGGGTGGCGCACGAGCGGTGCATGAGGCGGGTGGCGTGGTGCTGGCGCAGGATGAGGCTACGTCGGCGGTGTGGGGAATGCCTGGGCGAGTCGCAGAGGCGGGGATTGCGGATGCCATTTTGCCGCTGGCCACGATTGCGGGCGAGTTGCGTCAAAGAGTGAATGCGGGGCGGCCGATGCGGTTGGCACAGGCTGAACACGCGGCAAGTACGACGGGTTCGCGGCGGGAGGGGATGCATGACTTGCTCTGATTCTGACTACGCGTATCTTCGTGAACTGGTGTTGCAACAGTCGGCCAATCGTATCGATCCATCGCGCAATGCGCTGTTCGATGCACGGCTGAAGCCGATTGCACAGAAGGCGGGTGCTTCAAATCTCAAGGACTTTGTGAGTATCCTGAAGGTCGATCGAGCGCCGCATCTTCATCGCGCCGTGGCTGAGGCGATGACGATTAATGAGACGAGTTTTTTTCGCGATCTGAAACCGTTTGAGATGCTGCGAGAGACGATCCTTCCCCGGTTGATTGAGCAGCGGAGCGAACAGCGGCGGCTGCGCATATGGAGCGCCGCCAGCTCGACTGGGCAGGAAGCGTACAGTATCGCGATGTTGATTGCAGAACATTTTCCCATGACTGCAGGGTGGGACGTGAAGATTATTGGGACAGATATTTCGCAGTATGTGATCGACTATGCGCGACGAGGGCGTTATCGGCGGCTGGAGGTGAATCGAGGGTTGCCTGCGCGGATGCTGTTGAAGTATCTGGTGCGCGATGGCGAAGAGTGGATGATCTCGGATCGGATTCGCTCGATGTGTGAGTTTCAGTATGCAAACTTGTGTGAGGCCCTGCCCAAGTTGCCGGTGTTTGACCTCGTGATGTTGCGAAACGTGCTGCTTTACTTTCCGTCGCAGGACCGGAGCTATCTCTTCAAGGATGTCTACCGGTTGATGGCTCCAGATGGTTGCCTGGTGTTGGGAAATGCGGAGCAGGCGGAGGATTCGTCGGACCTGTTTGAGGTGGAGTTCGCTTCGAACTCCTATTGCTATCGCCCTGTTGCTGGAGCCTGATTAGGAACGCGAAATGGTTTCAGTGCATCTTATAGATGTGCGGCAGGAAATGCTACTGGTGCACGTTGAACGATGCCGCGAGCCTCCTCCAGTTCGAAGAAGAAAAGCGTAGAGACGCTCAACCGCGCGGACGCTGCGCTTTCGCTGTTTCATCCGATTACAGAGAAGTGGTTCAGGGCGGTCTTTGATGGACCGACGCCTCCGCAGGTGGAGGGGTGGCCGGCGATTGCTCGCGGAGATTCGACGCTGATTCTGGCACCAACGGGAACGGGCAAGACGCTGACGGCGTTTCTTTGGTGCCTCGATCAATTGATGCTGCGGACGGCTGCGAATGCAGCGCGCGGGTGCCGAGTGGTTTATCTTTCGCCGCTGAAGGCGCTGGCTGTGGATGTGGAGAGAAATTTGCGCTCTCCGCTGGCTGGGATTGCCAACATGGCGAAACGTGATGGCGTAGAGGTCCGAATTCCGGAGATCAGCGTTCGCACCGGGGACACTTCGCAGAAGGAGCGGGCGAGGTTTCGGCGGCATCCGGGGGAGATTCTGATTACGACTCCGGAGAGCCTGTATCTGCTGCTGACTTCAGAGGCGGGTGAGGCCTTGCGGACGGTGGAGACGGTGATTGTGGATGAGATTCACGCGCTGGTCCCGAGCAAGCGTGGGGCGCATATGGCGGTTTCGCTGGAGCGGCTGGAGGCTTTGACAGGAAAGAAGCTACAGCGGATCGGCTTGTCGGCTACGCAGAGGCCGCTCGAAGAGGTGGCACGGTTTCTTGGGGGAGCGGAAGGGCAGGGAATTGTAGCGGATACGGTTACAGAAGAACCGCTCGCCGATGTGTTGATGAATGCGGCCAGCGATGATGAGGTGAAGGCGGACGTGGGCGTGAACGCTCCGCGATATCGTCCGGTGACGGTGGTGAATGCTGGCGCGAGGAAGGTGCTGGAGCTGAAGGTGGAGGTTCCGGTGGAAGATATGGCGCGGCTGGGGGAGATTGAAGAGCAGCCGAGTGGACCGGCTTCGCAGGGACCGAAGCGGACTTCGATCTGGCAGTCTATTTATCCGCGGTTGCTGGAGATTATTCAGGGGCGGACTTCGACGCTGATCTTTGTGAATGCGCGACGAGTAGCGGAGCGGCTTGCCGGAGCGCTGAATGATTTGGCTGGCGAAGCGATTGCGCGGGCGCATCATGGATCGTTGGCGGCGGCGCAGCGGAGCGAGATTGAGGAGATGTTGAAGGCGGGAAAGATTAAGGCGCTAATCGCTACGTCCTCGCTGGAACTGGGCATTGATATGGGTGCGATCGATCTGGTGATTCAGATTGAGGCTCCGCCTTCGGTGGCGAGTGGGATGCAGCGGATCGGGCGAGCGGGGCATCAGGTGGGAGCGCCTTCGCATGGGATTATCTTTCCGAAGTATCGTGCGGATTTGATTGCGTGTGCTGCGGTGACGCGGGCGATGCATGAAGGCCATGTGGAGTCGACTCGATTTCTACGGAATCCTTTGGATGTGTTGGCGCAGCAGATAGTGGCGGTGATTGCACATCCGCCGCTGGGTCTTGCGGATGCAGAAAGGCGGACGGCGCATAAGACGGATGAGGAAGAGAGCCCGGGGATCAGCTACGAGGCTCTGTTTGCGCTGATGCGGAGCGCGGCTCCGTTTGCGGGTTTGAGTAGGAGTGTCTTCGACGGTGTGCTGGATATGCTGGCGGGGCGGTATCCGTCGGATGAGTTTGCGGAGCTGCGACCAAGGGTTACGTGGGACCGGACGCGAAACTGGATTACGCCGCGTGCGGGGGTGAAGCGGATTGCGATTTTGAATGGCGGGACGATTCCGGATCGCGGAATGTATGGGGTTTTTCTTTCGGGGGAGCGGAGTAAGCTGGTTCGCGTGGGCGAGCTGGATGAGGAGATGGTGTTCGAGACGAAGCCGGGCGAGGTGTTTACGCTGGGTGCTTCGGCGTGGAGGATTGACGAGATTACGCATGACCGCGTGCTGGTTTCGCCTGCTCCGGGTGAGGCGGGTAAGATGCCTTTCTGGCATGGAGACCGCGCGGGGAGGCCGCTGGAGTTTGGGCGCAGGATTGGCGCACTGGTGCGGGAGCTGCGGGAGACTCCACGAAGTGTGGCAATTACTCGGCTGACACAGGAGCATGATCTGGAGGCTGGCGCGGCGGAGAATGTGCTGCGGTATCTGGCCGATCAGGAGTTGGCTACGGTGATTGTGCCGGATGACCGGAATATTGTGATCGAGCGCGTCCGCGATGAGTTGGGTGACTGGCGCGTGTGCGTGCTGACTCCGTTTGGCAGTAGGATTCATGCGCCTTGGGCGATGGCGGCTACAGCGAAGATTCGCGCGCATGGCGGGCCGGATGTAGAGACGATGTGGAGCGAGGATGGGTTTGTGCTGCGGTTTCCGGAGACGGAAGAAGCTCCGGCGATTGAGCCGATTTTATTGCAGCCGGAAGAGGCTGCGGAGCTGGTGCTGCAACAGTTGGGATCGACGGCGCTGTTTGCGGCGAAGTTTAGGGAGAGTGCGGCGCGGGCTTTGCTGTTGCCGAGACGACGGATGGATGGGCGAACTCCGCTGTGGCAGCAGAGGAAGCGGTCGTATGACTTGCTGAGTGTGGCCAGCCGGTATCCTTCGTTTCCGATTTTGCTTGAAGCTTATCGCGAGTGCCTGCGGGATGTGTTCGATATGCCTGCGTTAATGGAGACGCTGCGGCTGATGGAGAACCGGTCGGTGAGGGTGCATACAGTGGATTCGCGGACGCCGAGCCCGTTTGCATCGGCGTTACTGTTCAGCTATGTGGCGAACTATATCTATGACGGCGATGCTCCGCTGGCAGAGAGGCGGGCGCAAGCGCTATCGATCGATCAGGACCAGTTACGGGAGTTGATGGGCGATGCCGATCTTCGCGAGTTGCTGGATGCGAATGCGATTGAGGAGACGGAGGAGCAGCTGCAATGCGTGGTGGAGAACTACAAGGCGCGGACAATGGATGGGGTGCATGATCTGCTGTTGCGGCTTGGGGATTTGACGCGGGACGAATTACGAGCGCGATGTGTGAACGATGGGGTTGCTGAGAGTGTAGCGAAGCTGATGCGCGCACGGCGTGTACTTGAGGTGCAGTTCGCCGGAGGGAAGCGACTGATCGCGGTGGAGGATGCTGCGAAATATCGGGATGCGCTTGGAGTGCCGCTGCCTCCGGGATTGCCTACGGCGTTTCTGGAGGCTGCTCCCGAGGCTGTGGTCGATCTGCTGCGGCGGTTTGCGCGGACCCATGGGCCGTTTACTTCGCATGATGCCGTGGGGCGGTTTGATCTGCCAGTGGAGAGTGTTGACGCGGTTTTGCAGCGACTGGTGCAGGCGGGGCGAGTTGTGGAGGGTGGATTTCGTCCGGGTGGGATTCATCGCGAGTGGTGCGACAACGAGGTGCTGCGAACGATTCGGCGGAAGTCGCTGGCGCAGTTGCGTAAGGAGGTCGAGCCGGTGGAGCAGCGAACGCTGGCGCGGCTGCTGACGCGGTGGCAGGGTGTGGTGCAGCCGCGTCGTGGGTTGGATGCATTGCTGGATGTGATTGAGAATTTGCAGGGCGCTCCGCTGCCTGCTTCGATTCTGGAGACGGAGATTCTGCCGTCGCGCTTGACGGGATATAAGCCTGCCGATCTGGATACTTTGATTGCGGCAGGTGAGGTGGTTTGGGTTGGGCTCGATCCGATTGGCGAGAGGGATGGGCGGATTGGACTTTATCTGGCGGAGAAGTTGCCGGGACTTTGGAATGCAGGGAATAAAGATCAAGGTACGGCGATCAGTGAGCGAGGGGAGAAGGTGATTGCTTATCTGCGGGAACGGGGGGCTTCGTTCTTTCAGGATCTGCATGATGGGGTTGGGGGGGGGTATCCGGGGGAGACGCTGGAGGCACTGTGGGAGCTGGTTTGGAGGGGGTTGGTGACAAACGATGGGATGGCTGCGCTGCGGGCTTATTGTGAGCGGCCAGCCACGAGTGCGCGGAAGCAGCGGAGAGTGCATCAGCAGACGGGATTTCGTTCGCGGCGGACGACTCCGCCGACGGCGCAGGGGCGGTGGGCATTGCAGGCTGCGGCGTTTGCGGCTGATTGGTCGGCGACGGCGTGGAGCCATGCAATGGCGCAGCAGTTGTTGACGCGGTATGGTGTGGTATTTCGTGAGACGGCTCATGCGGAGAATTTGCCGGGGGGCTTTTCTGCGATCTATGACGTGATGAAAGCGTTGGAGGAGAGCGGGAAGATTCGTCGTGGATACTTTGCGGCGGATTTGGGGGCTACGCAGTTTGCTTTACCGGCAGCGGTGGATCTGCTGCGTTCGCTTCGGGTGCAGCAGGAGCCGGAGAAGCCGGAGATGTTACAGTTGGCGGCTACCGATCCGGCGAATCCTTATGGAGCGCTGTTGCGATGGCCTGCTCCTCCCGATGCTGGGTCTTCGCTGACTCGCAGCGTAGGTGCTCAGGTGATTTTGCGCGATGGGGAGTTGGTGGCTTATCTGCGGCGGGGAAATCCTAATGTGCAGGTATTTCTGCCGGAGGAGGAGCCGCAGCGGTCGCATGTGATGCGGAGTCTGGCGGAGTTTCTGGTCAAGCGGGTGCAGTCGCTGGAGGATGAGAACAGTCATGCAGGAATGCTGATTGCGATGGTGAATGGGATTGTGGTTGCGGAGCATGCGATGGCGCGGGCGTTGCTGGATGCGGGATTTGCTGCTGGCGCGATGGGATTTAATGTGCGACGAGGGCTGCCGCCTTTGCCGGGTGCTCATGCTCAGGTGCGTCCCAATGCCTGAGGGGGATACCATCTATCGTGCGGCGCGGGCTTTGCAGAGGGCGATTGGCGGCAAGGTGGTAACAAGATTTGAGACAGGGCTGGCAAAGCTGGCTCGGGTGAATGATGATGCGCCGCTGGTGGGGCGGGTGGTGGAGAAGGTGCAGTCGCGAGGGAAGTGGCTGCTGATTTATTTTTCCGGCGACCTGATTCTGGTGACGCATATGTTGATGAGCGGAAGCTGGCATCTTTATCGGTCCGGTGAGCGATGGCGGATGGGGCGGACACGGATGCGTGTGGTGATCCGCACGGTGGACTGGGAGGCGGTAGCGTTCAACGTGCCAATTGCGGAGTTTCATACGGCGCGGTCGTTAGAGCGAAGCAGCCAGGTGCCGAAGCTGGGGCCGGATATTCTGGCTGGCGAGTTTACGGTGGCGGGTGGGCTGGATCGGCTTGCTGCTTATGGACGGCAGAATCCTAATGCGGAGATTGGGGTGGTGCTGTTGAATCAGCGAGTGCTGGCGGGCTTGGGGAATGTTTATAAGAGCGAGGTGGCGTTTGCTGCGGGAGTGAATCCGTTTCGTGCGATGCGAACGATTACGCCGAAGGAGCTGGAAGCGATGGTGGACTTCGCGCAGCGCTATATGAAGGCTAACGTGGCGGACGGTAAAGGCGACGGGATTGTTACCTACTCGGGCAATCGAAGGACGACCCATGCCATGAATCGCGAGGAGAGGCTTTGGGTGTATCGGCGGCAGGGGCAGGACTGCAGAAGGTGCGGCGCTACGGTGATGATGCGAAGGCAGGGAGAGCAGGCGCGGTCAACGTATTGGTGTTCTGAGTGCCAGCCGTGGGTGGAAGAGAGAGTGGGCTTGTCGATAGACTGATGCCGAAATTGCTCGGCTTATGGAGTATCGAGCCAACCGCAGGTCCTTTGACTTCACCTCATGCGATAAAACTGCGCGAGACTCCGCTCAGGATGACAGTTTCTGTATTTACCAGATATTTAAAACCCAACTATATATGTCGATACCGCCTAATCAAAGGGAAGCTTTGGTAAGGTCGAGGGTCTGCCAGTCGCCGCGTTCGATGCCGGCCCGGATCTGTGCCGGGGTCTCGCCCTTCATGGTTTGCTGATAAGCGTAGGCAGCTTCTCTCATGCAGGTGGAGCAGGCAGCTCCGTGGGTGCCTTCGAAGCAGCTATGCAGACTATTGTGTCCCATTACGCGGTCGCAGTGGCAGTAGCAGGGCTCCTGATGCAGCACGTTGGGAATCTTTGCCGCCATCTTATATACGGTCACCTGATAGGGGTGGGAGAAGTATTCTCCAGTGAGCTGGTCGCCGCTCAGGATGTGGGGCAAAGGCTTTTTGGAAGCAGTTGCGTTGTAGGCCGGAACGTCGTCGGAGGGGTTGGTCCACTGTGCGGACGCCGCCATGGTCACAAGTCCTAAGATCAGGCAGCCGAGAATTCGCTTCATGTCGCAAATGATAAATGGCGTTGGGAGGGAAGTACAAATCGAAAGCTGTGCCGAACAAGAAGGTTGCGTAAAAGGCAAAAAAAAGGCGGCATGAACGATGCTTTGTTCATGCCGGGAGGCCAGTGACGCAACTTGTGTCAGCCGGTGTTACCTGGTGCGGGCTGAAAAACTGTTCGGGCGGTTACTCACGCTTGCCGATGAATTGAATATACCACAATGCGTATCCAGCAAATGCAAAATATGTCTCATCATAGAAAAAACCTGTCAAAAGAGTGCTTAAAGGTCGAGATCGTGGTCTCAATTTATGCCACTTAGTTATTTTATATCTGCTACTTACAGGTATCGGCCAGGGCTGAGGAAAACTAGATAAAAATATATTCATAAAATGAACAATGCTGATTTTGAGTATTGAAAAATTGGAATTTTGCCTTTTTGAGGCGCAAAGCCGATTGAGTTATAGTCCGATGGGCTCGTTATAGATGCCGAACTCGGCAATTCCGGGTGGCTTGGTGGAGCCTTTTATGGTCAGGCGGACGCGCTCGGCGGTGACGGACTGGAACCGATCCAGTTGAAAGACGGCTGGACTCTTGCCGCTGGCGACGCTATTCCATTGGTTGTTCTGCCAATATTCGAGGCTGTAGGAGACGATGCGGCTTTGGGCTCCGTAATCCTGATTGAACCGCGGTTCAACTATGGAGGCAGTATTGAAGGACGTTGGCCGGTCAAAGGTGATTTCGATCCAGCCTGAGGTCTCGTTGTCGTCTGCGATCCAATAGGTTTCGTAGCTGTTGTCGTTGGCTAAATCGGGGCCGATGCCTTCGGTATTGCGGCTGGCGAAGGATGGACGGGCAAAGGCCAGATTGCGTGTCGTGATGCCGACCGAGGGAGCGAGTTTTGGAGCGGGAGCCCGGTCTTTCCAGATGCGGCCTACTTCGGCAAGGCGTTCGACGGCATTTTGATCGAAGCGACCATCGCGATTGGGTGCTACGTTAATCAAAAGATTGCAGTGCTGTCGATTGAAGGGGACGAGCCAGTCGTTCACGATGGTATCGGCGGACTTGAGCTGCTCTGTGGGATAGCTCTCCTTCCAGAACCATTCGCTCTGCAATGTGGTTCCGGATTCTGAGGGGATGATGCTGTCGGACGAGATCTTCTGGCCAGCGTGCTGCTCGTACTGCTTGATGTCGGTGTAGCAGAGCGCGGAGCCGGGATATTGCCCGGCGTTGTGATCGGCTACCAGGCAGTTGGGCTGATGACTCTTGATGTGGTCGTAAATCTCACGAAAAGGAACCTGATCGTAGGTGATCCGGCTCCAACCGGCGTTCCAGCCGTCGAAGATGATCGCGGTGATGTCTCCATAGTTGGTGAGCAGTTCGGAGAGCTGGGCTTTGATCATCTCGATCTTTTTAGGGGTGACCTGATAAGACCAGATGTTGGCGCGAAGGTCGAGGATGGAGAAGTAAAGGCAGACCTTAAGGCCATGTTTCCGGAATGAGTTTGCGTAGGCCGCGACGACATCCTGGGTGAACGTCGCGTCCTTCACGCTGGGGCTGGTGGTCTTGGTGGGCCAGAGGCAGAAGCCGTCGTGATGCTTGGTGGTGAGGCAGCCGTAGGCCATTCCGGCAGAGCGAGCGGCCTGCGCCCATTGATCGGTGTCGAGATGGGCAGGGTTGAAGAGTTTGGGCGAGGCTTTGGGGTCGCCCCATTCACGCTGCTCGAACGTGGCCATGTTGAGGTGGAGGAAGATGCCGAAGCGGAGGTCCATGAACTCCTGCTGTAGTTCCAGCAGAGGCTTTGGAGTCTGCGGTATAGCGGTGGCCGCCAGAGCAGATTGTTTTGCGGCCAGAAGAGCTGCGGTTCCAGCAAGTCCATGAACAAACTCACGACGATTTGGCATAGTTGGGGCAGGCTCCGGCAGGGAATGCGCCTTGAGGGAATTGGCGGATGCCAAAGTCTGTCATGGAGGGAGAAGCGTGGTCAAGCGCTTGAATATCTAATTATTCAAAATAGGTATGAATTTATGCCTGATTGAGCGCTTATTTGGTATTTTTCTGAATATCGCTTTGCTCCGCGGAGATGCGGCCTGCCATGGCTGCATCGCGTTTGGTGATTCCACCCGCATCGTGCGAGACGAGGGCGAGTTGGACACGGTTATAGCGGATATCGATGTCCGGGTGGTGATTGGCCTCTTCGGCGATGGCAGCGATGCGATTGACGAATACCATTGCTCCGGGGAAGTCATGGAAGGTCCACTCTCGAACTAGTTTGCCTTCTTTCAGCGTCCACTCCGGATGAGCGCGCAATACATCTTCGATTTCGGTTGGAGCTAATGCTTTTTTCATAGCTGGCACCTCGCGGTTTTGATGCTATGCGTCGCGTCTACCGGGTGCAAGCATGGGGCGGCAGAAGGTAGATGACAGGGCCGAAGTGGACATTCTGGCAACCTCGGCGCGCAGGTCGGTCCATGATTCGATGGGCATGGCGAGAAAGGCCTCAACGATGTCTGGGTCGAACTGTTTGCCCGAGCATTGAGCGATCTCGGCGCAGGCGGCTTCGAAGGTCGTTCCTTTGCGGTAGGGGCGATCGGAGGTCATGGCGTCGAGAGCGTCGGCGATGGCGAAGATGCGTGCACCCAGGGGGATGGCTTCACCGCGCAGGCCGCGAGGGTAGCCGCTGCCGTCGAAGCGTTCCTGATGCGCGTAGACAATCTCGGCGGCTTCGCGAAGGAAGGGGATCTTGCGCACCATCTCGTATCCACGCTCGCAGTGCTCGCGCATGGTGCTCATCTCGTCAGTGTTGAGCCGGCCGGGCTTGAGCAGGATGCTGTCAGGTGTGGCGATCTTGCCGATGTCATGCAGAAAGGCTCCGCGAGCGATGACGCGCAGCTCGTCAGTTTCGATGCCCATGGAGCGAGCGAGCGCGATGGTGTAGGCGGTGACGCGGCGAGAGTGGCCTTCGGTCTCTTCATCGCGCAGGTCGAGGGCGTCGCCCATGGCTTCGAGGGTGATGTCGTAGCTGCGTTCGAGATCTTGCATGGTGGAGCGGAGGCGTCCGGTGCGAGTGGAGACGATGGATTCGAGGTTGTGGCGATAGATGGCGTTTTGTTTTCGCAGGCGACCATGTTCCATCGCGCGCAGGATGACGCTTTCGAGTTCGGCGTGGGAGAAGGGCTTGAGAAGATAATCGATTGCGCCGCGACGAAAGGCGCTGGTGGCGATCTGGGTGTCGTTGATGGCGGTGCAGATGACGACGGGAATAGCGGGATAATCGAAGGAGATATCGTCGAGCAGGCTGAGGCCGTCGGTTCCGGGCATGATGATGTCGGTGAGGACGAGATCGTAGTCGGGGTCCTGCTGCAGCCGGGCGAGCGCTTCGTCGGCGCTCTCGGTGGCCGTTATGGTGTGACCATTGTGCTCGAGCAATGCTGCCAGAGTTTGGCGCACAGAGGCTTCGTCATCGACGATCAGGATTCGTTTCTGCAGCATGGATAGGCACTTTTGCGCAGTAGCGCAGCCCGCGCGTTCGATGGACAGAAACGAGCGGCTTACCTGTTCTTATCGGCGGGACTGGCGGTTACATTATTGTTTTTTGGTGATGGCTCGCCTGGCTGCTACCCAGCCCGGCTTGTTAGCCTGACGGCTTCGGCCGAGTGCGAGTGCGCCATCGGGGACGTTCTCGGTGATGCAGCTTCCGGCGGCGACGTAGGCTCCGGCCCCTATGGTTACCGGAGCGACGAGCGTTGAGTCGGAGCCGACGAAGGCGCCGTCGCCGATGATGGTCTGGTGCTTGTGGACGCCGTCGTAGTTGCAGGTGATGGCGCCTGCGCCTATGTTGACTCCTGCGCCGATGATTGCATCGCCGAGATAGTTGAGGTGATTGGCCTTGGAGCCTTTGCCCAGCGTTACTTTTTTGGTCTCGACGAAGTTGCCGACGTGAGCGTTTTCGCCGATGCGGCTCTCGGGGCGGAGATGGGCGTAAGGGCCGAGGATGGCCCCGTCGGCGACTTCGGCGCTATCGAGGATGCAGCCGTTGCGTACCGTTACTCCGTTGCCGAGAGTCGATTGCTGGATGACAGAGTAGGAGCGGATGCGGCATTCTGTGCCGATGCTGGTCGCGCCGAGCAACTGCACATAGGGCTCGATGGTAGTGTCTGCGCCTACGGTGACGGCGGCGTCGATGACGCAGGTTTCGGGACGGAAGATGGTGACGCCCTGGGCCATGAGGCGCCTGGCGGTTTCGAGACGCATGGCGGCATCAAGGTGCATCATTTCCGCGATGGTGTTGGCTCCGAGGACTTCGTTAACGCTGTCAGCTTTGATGGCGACGACACGCTCGCCGTCGGCAACCAGCATGGCGGCTACGTCGGTGAGATAGAACTCACTGTGGGCGTTGTCGGTGGAGAGGGAATCGAGCTTGCGGAAGAGCGCTGCTGTTTCGAAGCAGTAGATTCCGGAGTTGATCTCGGGAGTGGCCAGTTGATCGGGACGCAGAGATTTCTGCTCAACGATTGCGGTTACCTCCGGCTTGTCGGGAGAGGCGCGCAGGATGCGACCGTAGCCTGTCGGATCGTCTGGTACAGCCGTGAGGATGGTCATGGCTGCGTGTTCGCGGAGATGGAGATCGCAGATAGAGGCTATGGTCTCGGGGCGGATGAGGGGCACGTCGCCGGAGAGGACGAGGAGATGTTTGGAGATGGCTGCGCCGGTCTCGGCGAAGTGCGCCTTGACTTGCTGGAGGGCGTGGCCGGTGCCGCGCTGCTCGGCCTGGAGGACGAACTGCACGCCGGTTGGGGCGACTGCGGCGCGGACGCGGTCGGCTTCGTGGCCGATGATGCAGTAGATGTGGTCGGCGGGAACTACGGTCTTTGCCGCGGCGATGACGTGCAGCAACAGTGCTTGTCCGCCGATCTCATGTAGAACTTTGGGGCGCTTGCTTTTGAGCCGCGTGCCTTTGCCTGCGGCCATGATGGCGATTGCAAATCCGGTGGTATCCATAGATAGATATCGTCTCACGATGACTTAGTTGGAGGGTTCTCCGGGTGGCGGTGGAATGGAGATATCCAGATTCGTTACCTTGCCGAGAGTGTCCAGTTTCGGCGCGATCTGTTCTTCATTGCCAACCACGACGATGGCGAGCTTCGAGGGATCGACGTATTTATTTGCTACTCGTGCCACGTCGGCTGAGGTGACTTTTTCGATGCCACTCTTGTACTTGTCGAGAAAGTCGGGTGGATAGCCGTAGAAGGCCAGCAAGACCTGCTCGTTAAGCGTCTTTTCAGGTGAGTCGTAGTGGAAGATGAACGAGTTTAGCACCTGATCCTTTGCCTTGCTGAGCTCGGCTGGAGTAGGCGGCTCGGTTTTGAGTTTGTCTATCTCGGCCAACATTGCCTGAGTTGCGGCTACTGTGCTGGTGCTCTTGGTGCCTGCGATGACGTAGAAGATGCCGGGGTGATCGTAGGACGCTCCGAAGCTGCCGCCTACGTCGTAAGCGAGGCCGAGCTTCGTTCGGACATCCTGTACGACGCGCGAGCCGAAGCCGCCGGAGAAGACCTCGTTCATGACGCTGAGCGCGTAGTAGTCGGGATTGCTCCGCTCGGTGCCGAGACCGACGATGACTACGTTTGACTGGTCGACATCCCCTTTTTCCGCAAAGTAGATCTTGTGTTCGGGATCGGCGAAGTGAATCGGCGTCGTCTTGATGAGGGTGCCGCGCTGCATCGAGCCGAAGGTTTCGCGGAGCTTGGCTTCCATCGCGGCGCTATCGAAGTCACCGGAGATGGCGACGATCATGCCGTTGGGTATGACTGTCTTATCGTGCCATGCTTTAAGGTCGGCGAGCTTGACGGCTTCGACCGTGACGTACTCCTCTTGACGGGCATAGGGATTGGTCGCGCCGTAGACCTGCTTGATGGCCTCGCGGTTGGCGATGTTGCTGGCGTCATCATTGCGACGAGAAATGCCGGTCTCTAACTGACGCTTGGCCAGCAGGAGCTTGTCTGCTTTGAAGTTGGGGTGCTCCAGAAGATCGACCGTCGCGCCAAAGACGCTGTCGAAGTCACCCTTCAGGCTCGACCAGTTCACTGAGGTCGTGGCTGTGCCGCCACTGGTCTCGAGGCTGGCCGCTTTATTTTCCAGCTGATCATCGAGCTTGTCGCCGTCCACGGTTGTTGTGCCGCTGGTTCTCCATGTCTGCCCGTAGAGCGAGACGAGGCCAATTTTGTCTGCGGGTTCGTCGCGGCTGCCGCCTCGAATCAGAATGGTCCCATTAATGAAGGGAAGTTCGTGGTCTTCCTGAAGAAAGATGACGAGGCCATTGGCCAGCTCGATTCGCTTTGGCTGCACAGGCTTGAAGGCATGGAGCGGGGGAATCGAAATACTCTTCCACGGCTGCGCTGTTGTCTTTGAATTGCTTGCCGGTTTGGCGGTCGCAGTCTGTGCAGAGCCGCTCATCGTTGCCAGGAAAACGGTCAATGCTATGCCTGCGAAACGCATCGTCGAGAGTCCCTTCATTTTGCACCTCCGGTTTGCGCCGGGGCAGGTGTTGGAGGAGTGGGGGAGTGGCTTTGTTGCGGTGGCACAAAGTCGATCTGTGCGCTGGTGCGGTTGCTGGCGAGGAAGATCTTATTGGCTACGCGGCGAATGTCTGCTTTGTTGACGGCATCTATCTTGTCTAACTGCCGAAACAACTCTCGCCAGTCTCCAAAACGCGTCTGATATTCAGCTAACTGGTGGGCTAGCCCTTCGTTATCGGCCAGGCCACGCAACAGGTCGGCGCGGGCGCGAGTCTTGAAGCGGGCCACCTCTTCATCCGATACATCCTGAGTCTTCAGAAGTTCAACTTGCTTGTGGATGGCTGTGCGCATCTCTTCCGGCGTGTGTCCGGGGAGGGGAACGGCATAGACCGCGAACAGGCCGGGATATTTGTCGCCGGGAAAGCCGCTGAAGCCTTCGGCTTCCGCAGCAATGCGCTGATCGCGTACGAGGCTACGATAAAGTCGCGCGGTGCGTCCGTTGGAGAAGATGTCGGTAATCGCGTCGTAAACCGCATCGTCGGGATCGCGATAGTCGGGCCGATGGTAGCCCTCAATATAGAAGGGCTGCGTTGCCTCTTTAATGATGACGGACTTCTCTGCAAACTGTGGCGGCTCGATGGTGGTCATCGGCTCGGGCCTCGGGCCTGCGGGGATGGGTGCGAAGTAACGTTCAAGGATGGGCATCGCCGTTGATGCTTTGACGTCGCCTACGACAGCGATGACGATATTCGAGGGCACATAATATTTTTTGTGGAACGCCTCGGCTTCGGTAGCTGTGACCTGGCTGATCTCGCTCTCCCAGCCGACTCCGCTGCGCCCGTAGGGATGCGCTACATAGGCTGTGGCGAGAAGCTGTTCGACCATGCGGCCGATGGGAGAGGAGTCGATGCGCATCCGGCGCTCCTCCTGGACTACGTCCCGCTCTTTGTAGAACTCGCGCTCCACGGGATGACCGATGCGCTGGCTTTCGAGATAGGCCCATAGCTGCAGACGGTTGGAAGGCATGCTCCAGAAATATTGTGTGGAGTCCTCTTCCGTGGACGCATTGATTCCGACCGCGCCGTTCTGTTCGGCGATCTCAGAGAACTGATTGGGAATGACGTATTTCTCGGCAGCAGCCTGGGCGTCCTCAAACACCTTCTTGAGCTGTTCCAGCTTGGCTGGGTCCTGCCCTACGCGCTTGCGGAACTCTGCGTCGTAGGCTGCGTAGGCGACTTCAACTTTTGCCAGGGCAACTTTTTCAGCAGGATAGTCGGTGGTGCCAATCTCCGTAGAGCCCTTGAAGGCCATGTGCTCGAACATGTGCGCCAGGCCGCTGTCTCCCTGCGGATCGTCCGCCGAGCCGGCATCGACTAGCGTATAGAAGCTGAAGACGGGGGCTTCGGGCCGCTCGCAGACGATGAGCGTCAGACCGTTGGGTAAGACCTTAACCGTCGTTCGTTTTTCGAAACTGGCCAGGTCCTGCGCCTTCGCTGCACAGCTAAAAGCAATTCCCAGCAGCATCGTCGACGCGATCATCCCTCGAACTCGCACAGAACTACCTCCATCAAAAAAATGATTACTGCCAGAAGTCTAACTATACCGAAGTGGAGAACCTGACCTCTCTTTCGACGAAACGAACCTCAGAACAGGCACACACTTAAAGAAAAAAATCCCGGCACACCCAGATATGAGATGTGCCGGGAGAGTGGAAGTACAGTTAGAAAAGGATGCGGCCGCCAACCTGAATAATGCGGTTGCTTCCTCCGCTGCCGGTGATTTTGCCGAAGTTTGAGCTGTTCATCGCGGCTGTCGGAGCGCCGAGATTAGTTAAGTTGAAGACATTGGTAACTTCGCCACGAAGCTGGAACTTTAGAGTTTCAAAGATTCCAAAGGTGCGGAAGAGGGAAGAGTCGATATCTCGATAACCAGGGTCGTCAAGCTGTGCGGGACGCGTATTTCCCAAAAGTCCCAGCGGGCCAACGCCCGGGCAACCTGCAGTACCGGGAACGCAATAGACCGAGGTATCGAACCACTGGGTTTCCGCCGCTACTCGCGAACGATTGCCACCGAAGGTGTGAGGAGTCCTGCCCGGCAGAACGCTGGGACGATCGTTGGTCTGTCCGTCTCCATTAACGTCTGTGCCGGTGGTCACCGTGAATGGCTGCCCACTGTTCGCCGTGATGATGCCGGTTACAGTCCAGCCGTTCAGTGCCGTTCGAACATACCTGTTGTACGAGGTGAAATAGTCCGGAGTCCACACAAACGAAGCCGACACCATATTGCGCCGGTCCTGATCGGAGCGCTGGTGTGCTTCGAGCTGCGGATAGTTAGGATCGACGAAGTTGGCGGCAAGGTTGCTTCCGTCCAGAGCATTGCTGGCCAGTGTCTTGCTCCAGATGTAGTAACCGCGCGCGCTGAAGTGATGAGAGATGCGCTTTTCGAGGCTTACCTGCAAGCCGTTGTAGTTCGAGTTCTGGCTTGACTGCAGATTGTAGACGTTGGAGTAGGTTGGAGTCGCAGCCGATAGTCCAAACTTCGAGTTCAGCGGACGTCGGTTGTTCACTGTGCTGCTGGTATTTGCATACGCGCAGGCCTGGGTTTTATCGGTGCAGCTTGCGCCATTGGTGCCGCTCGCTGTGATGTTGAACTGCGGTGCGTTGAGGTCATGGTAGATCGGCAGCTTACGGTTGAGAGAGCCGACATAGCTCACGCTCAACGCAAGGCCGTTTCCGAGCTCCTGCTGGAACCCGGCGTTGATCTGGTACGTCACTGGCCACTCAAAATGAGGATCGAAGGAGGCGACCTGATTGAGAGCGAGGAAGCTCGCGGTTGAAGTGTGCGGTGTGAATGTCAGGCTAGGAAAAGGATTGACGCCGCCCGGGAATTCCGTTGGATCGCCCGAATAGGGATGAGCCATCGAGACGACTTTGCTGAAGGTGGGGCGAACTGCGTAGGGGGCAAAGTTAGAAGGAAGCTCCCACAGATTGCCAGAGATGCCGCCGTAGAAGAGGCCGCCGGCTGCGTGGAAGACTGTCTTACCGTTGCCATACGGATCGTAGGAGAGACCGATGCGCGGGGAGATGTGGCTGGACGGAGTAAAGGCGCCGGTTGTAGGCACGCCGGGATCTCCGGGAAAGAGCATACCGATGGGAGCCAGTTGCGGACCGGTCTTTCCGGAGATGTTTACAGTTTTGAACGCATGGGATTGAACGCCCGGGGTGAAGTTGGTCTGCCGGTTCTGCGTATCGGTGGGAGCTTGCTGCCAATCGTAGCGCAGGCCCAGATTGACCGTCAGATTGGGACGGATGCGCCAGTCATCCTGTGCGAAGAGTGCGAAGTTCCAGTAGTTGGCTTCGGCATATTCGCCAGTGTCCTGCTCGTAGCTATTGGGCAACCCGAGGAGATAGTCGGAAAGGGAATTCGAGCTGCGAGTGCCTTTCGTCGTGGCGAAACTGAAGACGCCATAGTTGTCGAGAGAGGTAAGCTGGTAGTCCTTTTCGAGACTAGCTTCTCCGCCGAGCGAGAGCGTGTGCTTGCCGCGTGAAGTGCTGAGCAGATCGCGGAAGGCGTATAGATTTGTGCCGGCCTTGGGGCCTGTAATGCTCTGAGAGAGCGTGAACCAGTTCGGAATGCTGACCTGTCCACGCGAAGGGGAGCCGGAGATTCCAAAGTCGGAGCCGAAGTCTGTGAAAGTACTATCGCCGGGGACTGGGATGCGTCCGCCTGCCTGTCGCGTATAGCTAAGCCATGCCTGGTTGACGGTACGGTCGTTGACCGTCCAGATGTCGCTCATATTTGCGTTCTGCTGCTTCGTCGCATAGTTCGAATAGGTCCACCGCGGCGTAAGTCCGCCGGGATTGATCTTGATGTTGTAGTCGTAAAGGAAGTAGCTCAGGGTAAGGCGATGATTCGCCGTCAACTGATGATCAGTTTTGATCAGGTACTGGTTATACTTCTCCGGCGTAGGAGAAAGTTCTCTGTACGTGTAGGGCGTATCGCCGAAGGCACGCGGGCCAGCGCCCGGCTTGACGCCGATGGAGTTCAGATAATTAACAATGCTGATGGCAGTGGGATCGAGTGGCCCTGTGATTTTGTTATTCGCGTATGGCATGTTCGTCGTTGGATTACAGACGAGGAATTTGACGTTCGTGTTATCAGCGGCAGAGGGGCTCTGCGAGCAGGAAGTCATATCGGACGGCAGGTTCTCTGAAAAATCGCCGGACAACTCTGCTGCGCTGGGAACACTGCCGCTGAATGCAGGCGATGTGGTGGCGCGCAGTCCACCGAAGCTGCCGAAGAAGAAGTCCTTGTTTTTGCGGATAGGGCCACCCAGGGTCGCGCCGTACTCGTTGCGGGCGTAGGGACCTTTGGTCGTGGAATTGTGGGAGACGGCAGTGAAGTTTCTGGTGCGATAAAACTCGAAGGCCGATCCATGGAACTGGTTGGTGCCGTCCTTCGTCACGAGGCTGACTACGGCCGCGGCATAGCGTCCGAGGGTCGCGCTGAAGTTGTTGGTTTCGATGTGAAATTGGCTGATTGCATCGGGGTTGGGAATGGCATTTCCGCTATTGCGAAGGCCGGTCATATTCAGGCCGCCGTCGAGGTAGTACGAGACCTGACCAGTAAAGTCGTCGGTCGAGCCATTGATATAAACGTGCTGCTCTTTGAAGCCCAGGCTATTTTGTACGCTGTTCGACTGAACGCCGGGGGTAAGGCTGAGCAACTGATAGGTATCGCGGCCAACCAGGGGAAGGTTCTCAATTTCGACGTTGGAGATGGTGCGGCCAATCGTTGCATTGCTCAGGTTGATGAGAGGCGCACCACTGCTGACATTGACCGTTTCGGTCGCCTCGCCGTTCTGTAGTTCGAAGGTGAGATCAGCTTCCTGCATGACTGCTAATACCACGCCGCTGCGTTGCAGTGTCTTGAATCCAGGGGCCGAAACAGTGATCTTGTATGGCCCGACAGGGAGAAACTCATCACGAAAAGAGCCGTCGTCTTTTGCTGTGACGGTCCGGGTAAAGTTTGTGTCGGTCTGGGTCGCCGTAACGGTCGCGTGGGGAATGACCGCGCCTGTAGTGTCTGTGACACTTCCGACCATCGTGGCAGTTGTTAATTGGGCCAAGGCGACGCCGCTAAAGCTGAGTAAAAACGCACTCAGGGCAAGCAGGGCCATCCAGAAGGTAGAGCGTGGTTTTGCTGTCATTTTGACGCCTCTCATAAGTCAAACGTTTGTCTACTATGCGCGTACGGGTCAAAGAACAAGGTTTATCTTTACTGTCTCTGAAATCTCTGAGACCAGCAGCGCGTTTTTCAGGTGACGCCAAAATATAGTTTGTTCCGTGAACTATTGTCAACCATTTAGATAGGCCATCGAGCAAAATAATTTAAGGGGCGCGGGATCGACGCGGGTAACGTTACTGTTTGGGCATATCCGGAGTATAAAAAGCAGCCTCAATTCCTTGAGAAACAATGCCGATCGTCGTCTTTCCAGTACAGCTCAGGGATATCTGAGCTCGCCCGTTGTACATCTGAACGGCACGGGAGCCGCGCGATGTGCCGCGGTTGTCAATCAGCGTTCCATCGCCAGCGGCGGTGAAATGCACTAAATCTTTCGCATCCAGGCATAGAATGCCGTTGGCATCGTAGAGACGGCCTTCAACGGTAATGATCTCTTTGCCGCCCATTATTTCCCGGCCAGTTTCAGTCAAAGCCAATTTGGCTGGTTTGCCCCACTTCTCGACTTGATAGCTAACGTCAATCTCATCTTTGACCGTAATGTTTCCCTTCGTGGCAATCACTCTGAGATTGTTCTTCCCGCTCACAAATGGCGTCATCCAACGTAACCCGGCAGCAGGGAAGTCCTGACTGTCGCGATATTTTACGCCCGCGGATTTGCCATTCACGAAGAGTTCGGCGGTATCGCAATTGGAATAAACCTTGACCATCTTCAGCTCGCCCTCGTCGCCCCACCGTATTGGCCAGCTATGCCCGTAGAGATGCACCATTGGGGTCTCGCTCCAATAAGACTGGAAGACGTAGTAACCTTCCTTCTTCGCCATGTCGCGTTCGATGACACCTTTTTGGTTGATCCGTGGGACGGGGTTTTCTGCTCGCAGCGGTGTAGTGAAGTCCTTGAAGATCCATTGCGCAGAGCCTGTCAGCCAAGGCAAGGTATCCTGAGTCTTCAGATACCAGTCAAAAAGGTTGCAGGCATAGGTCTCGGACCAGTCACCATCTTTTGAGATGCCGCTTTGCCCTCCTGTCATGAAATAGTCCAGACCTCGTTCGTCCGTTCCGTTGCCTGTCAGGATCTTTGCCAGCACCTTGTCGGGATCTTCTGAGTGCCGCCGCCCATGGCTATCTGCCCCCCATTCCGCATGAAAGAAGTGATTGACGCGTTCCCGCTCAGCTTCAAGGATCTTTTGATATTCGGTATATTCTCCCCGATACCAACCTGCCCAGATCGAGGGGGAGTAAACGTCCGTAATGTCTCGCGCAAAATCACAGCGACGTATGGTCGTGAATCGTGACGGATCAAGTTCGTGCGCTAACGAGTTCAACTCCTGAAATAGCGCTCGGATCTTTTCCTGGTTGACCTCGGGGTATTCGGTGGGCCAATCGTCTTCATTGCCAAGCCCCCATAGAAGAATGCTGGGATGATTGTAGTGCTGGGCGATCATAGTGCGCAGCTTATCGCGGGTCATCTCCTTGAATGCATCGTTGCCGACGCCGCCTCGGCACCATGGAACCTCTTCCCAAACCAGTATCCCGAGCCGGTCGCAATTCGATAGCACACGTCGCGACTGCTGGTAGTGCGCAAGCCGGATGAAGTTCACGCCCATGTCCTTTATCAATTGCATTTCCTGATCGATCAAGTCATCCGGCATTGCGGCTGCGTAGCCTGCGTGGTCCTCATGCCGATGAGTACCGCGCAACAACAGGCGCTCCCCGTTCAATTTGAATGGGCCATGCTCTACAAACTCAGTGTGACGAATACCAAAGGCCTCTTTGGCAACGTAGCTTCCGCCTTGACCACTGACGGTGATATTGCATTGATAGAGATGGGGTAAAGACGGACTCCATCGTTCAGGGGCGTTCACCGTAAAACTTGTAAGCTCTTTTGCGTCTTTCCATGGAGAGAGTTTGTATTGCGCATGGTGAACGGAAGTCCCCTTTGCATCGACGACATCAACCGTAATTTCGAGGGGGCCTGTGCTATTGGTCGGATTGTAGAGCCAGCCAAGGACTGAGACCTTTGCTGGAGAATCAGGTGTAATAAGCTCAGAGCGTACATGCACTGTCTCCAGAGAGACGGCAGGCACATAGACCAGATTTACATGACGATACAGTCCACCGTAAAGGCTGAAGTCACTCAGGTCGGAGGGAATTCGATCGAGGTCCCGAGAGTTATCGCAGAGTACTGCGATTGGAATGCCTTCCGGTGCTTTCGCCTTATTCGTTGCATCTGATGTTTCATCTTTCGATGTCGTTATGAGATCGGTGATGTCGATGACAAATTCGTCATAGCCGCCCCTGTGCTTTCCGGCCAGATGCTCTCCTACATAGACAGCGGCTGTTTGACCTGCACCTTCAAAGTGCAGCAGTGTCCGCCCGGCTTTGTAAGGATTGGCAATCGCGACCTGCGTGCGATACCACCCGTTGCCCTGATAGTACGGCACGTCGGGATCGCACGCATCGTAAGCATTGAAGCAATGCGGCATTGCGACGGCTTGCCATACTGCAGTTTCTTTACTGTGCCAGACTTCCCATGGGCCGCCCATCGTCCCTTGCAGATACTCCCATCCACTTGTGAGCCGCTGGCTCTGAGCGCCATCGAGAGAGTCCGCAGCACTGCTTGCAAGCGTGGCAATGGAGGCGTGAAGAGAAGTGCGGAGAAGAAGAGAGATTGCAGCGGCTGTGGTGCCTGTCTTCAGAAATTGCCGACGGGAATACATGATGGGCGATTGCTCCTGGCCTGTCCTTGTCGGAGCAGGTAGTTCGGACACTCTGGATGTCATTATGTGACAATAATTCGAAGCATATACAAAATACCGTATTCCAGTGATATAAAGATTCTGCTACCAAGATGTCAAGGATAAGCCGTACGAACTTCCTTGGACGAGGCCTGCGGATGATCGCATCCGCACTTGCTCCCAGCGAGATCATCCTCGTTGGGGATTTCACTGCGGCATAGTATCTATTTGGTCCTCTTGTCGAGGCTGAACTTAAGAAAAACTCGTTCTCGAAGGTGCCAAAACTTCGCGGCCATCTTTTGAGGGCAATACAGTACGATTGCGCAGCGCCGTCGTACTCGTTATGAATGAGGGTCTGATCTAATGGAGTCCATCATGTTTGCTTCCGTAAAAATGTCAATTCCGTTCTCACGCAAAATTCAAAGCTCGAAGTTGATGGGCGCTTTAATGCTCAGTGCGTTGCTGATCGGTCCTTGTTTCAATGCACAGGCGCAGACGCCCGCACACCAGAAATCAGCAGTTGTTCCGGTCGATCGCGATGCCGCTGGCGATGCGCCGGACAATCCAGGTCCGCTTGCCAGCGATCTTTCGAGCGCGATTCAACCTAAAGCAATCTCTGCTGCGATGAAGAAGGTCGCCGACTGGGAGCTGACCGTTGCCGAGCCCAGTTTTAATCAGCAATGGACGTTCGCCGCGTTGTATGACGGGCTGCTTGCCGCCTCTGCGACGACCCACGACGCGAAGTATCGCAATGCCGTTCTTCACATGGCCGAGCACTACGACTGGCAGCTACTGGATAAGCGTTTTCCTCATGCCGACGATCAGGCGTTGGGGCAAGCCTATCTTGATCTTTATCTTCTCGATCACCGGCCCGAGCATATGGCGAACACCAAGGCGATTATGGATCGTCTCGTTGTTCGTCAGGACGATCCAGACAAGCTGCTTTGGTGGTGGTGCGATGCTCTCTTCATGTCGCCGCCTGTGCTCTTGAGAACTTATGCAATCACGCATGATCACAAGTATCTCGACTACATGGACCATGAATGGTGGCTGACTTCGGCCAGCCTCTACGACCAGCAGGACCACCTCTACTTCCGCGACAGCCGTTACTTCACGCAGAAGCAGGCTAACGGCCAAAAGCTGTTCTGGTCGCGCGGCAATGGCTGGGTGATGGGAGGTCTCGCCAATGTGCTTGAATTCATGCCTGCGGATTATCCGAGCCGACCAAAGTATGTCGAGCAGTTTCGCCAGATGGCTGCAAAGCTGGCAGAAATCCAAAGCCCGGATGGTCTGTGGCGTTCAGGTCTGCTTGATCCCGATTCCTACGAACTTCCTGAGGTTTCAGGTTCGGCGTTTATTACCTATGGCATTGCTTATGGAATCAACCACCACATTCTTGATCGCGCGAAGTATCAGCCGGTAGTTGAGAAGTCGTGGAAGGGAATGCTCAGTCATGTCTACGCCGATGGTCGGCTTGGGTCCATTCAACCGATCGATGGACAGCCCGGCAAGTTCAAGCCATCGGCCAGCTATGTCTACGGCGTCGGCGGCTTTCTCCTTGCCGGTTCGGAGATGCATCGGCTCGCTGAATCGAAGCACTAAACGCTGGTCCGAAGCCCTGACCTTGCCATCCATAGCAGCGGTTGCCGGATGGGAAAGTTTCGGATGACCTCTGGAACCACAGGGTCAGGGTTCAGCGTCTTCCACAAGGTGATGTAATCCTGTTTGCTATAAGCCAGACCAGAGAAGAGCAGTGCTGGATTTCTGACAGGGAAGTCCTCGAAGTGTTCTACATCGTGCGCGAACGGCCATGCGGCCTTGTCTTTAATGTAGCGATACATGAACTGCATCAGGCTGCGCAATCCGCGGCCATCTGGTGTCGCAAAGTTCCATAGGTCGCCGCTCTTTGTCGAGATGCTTTGAGCGATGCCGCAGAGTACGTCCATATCGAAGAGGGAATAGCTGTAGGGCTTCGTCCTTGCTAGTTCCAGTGGCAAGCTCCCATTCGCAGCGATCTGGCCCGCTACCAGCACAGTCCTGAAACGTTCGCGGCACCATGACATGACCTCTTCATTTTGAGTAAAACGGGCAAACTCTCCAGCCTGCAAGACCCAGCACGTTCCGTGGTTGTTCCTGGCATCGCGCTCTTCCTGGCCATTCTTCGAGGTGCGCATCCACTCCAGATAATCCCCAAACCATTGCTGAATCTCTTTTCCGCCTTCGAGCACCTGTGCACTCATTAGCAAAGTCGCCGCACGCGCCGGCTCCACCAGATGAAGCGTGTCAATGATTCCAATTCCGCGCCCTTTGCTCACGCCGAAGATTGCCTGTGCGTACTGCAGATTCGCATTCATTCGCGTAGCCGGATCGACGAACCACGCTCGCAGATGTCGTCCGGCGTGCTCTGCGTATTTCCGCTCCCGCGTTAGTTCCCATGCCGCAGTTAAGGCAGGAACAATCAAACTCAGGCGAATCAACGCTTCGCGATGTGCAGTGAAGTTTTCAGGATTCGACACCCCATCGCGGCGAATGTAAGGGCCGCCCGGGCTTTTCGGATCGGGCCACCAGTAGTCTCCTTCTGAGAAATAATCATGCAAGCCGCCTGAACTGCGATTGGATTGCATCGCCGTTACAGTAATTGGTTTCTGCAAGAGATAACGATTGGCTGCAGTAAGAATCCGTTTGTGATCGACCATTGCCACCATGTTGTATGGGGTTGCTTCAGTATGGAGCGTATCTGCCCATGCCGTTCGAGGAGAGAGGTACGCAGGCATGCTCCCGGCAATCGCCAAGAACTCTCGTCGCGTCGTTGTCTTCATTCCGTACCCCTTCTTGAAGTATTCCGTTCGCAGATCAAACAAAATAGCATTGCTCCGCCATCATACTTACCTTCACAACAGACATGCCAGCTCACGTCATAATCGATACAGCCTATGGCTTGACTTGCTGAATGACCATTCAGTAAGCTGCACTCGACTGAGGTTTTATCCCCGGAGCTATTGAATGGCCCATAGCGGCGCCGCACCTGGACAGATTCGCAAAGTCGCCGTTCTCGGAGCCGGAACCATGGGCTCAGGGATTGCCGCACACATCGCTAATGCCGGAGTGCCCGTTATACTTCTGGATATCGTGCCTCCGGGGACGGCGGCAGATGCTTCAAGGCAGCAACGAAGCAAGTTTGCCTTGGTCTCTCTTGAGGCTCTCAAGAAGTCAAAGCCCGCAGCCTTTTATGCAATTGACAGTGCACGTCTCATTACACCTGGAAACTTTGAAGACGACCTAGCATTGATTGCGGATTGCGACTGGGTCCTCGAAGCGGTCGCCGAAGACCTCGACATCAAGACTGCGCTGCTCGCTAAAGTGCAAAAGCATCTGCGGCCCGATGCGATCCTCACGACCAACACCAGCGGTCTTCCTATTGCCGATATCGCAGCCTGTCTCTCCGCCGATCTGAGGCCGCATTTTTTCGGCACGCACTTCTTCAATCCGCCGCGCTATATGCGCCTGCTCGAAATTATCCTCACGGCCGATGCAGATCCAACCGATATCGCTGTCATCTCGAACTTTTGCGATCGGCGTCTCGGCAAGACGATCGTTCGCTCACACGATACCCCCAACTTCATTGCAAACCGTATCGGTACTTTCAGTTTGGGCAATGCTATTCGCCTTATGCAGGCGCAGGGGCTGTCTATCGAGGAGGTCGACGCTCTTACCGGCTCCGCGCTGGGATGGCCCAGAACAGGGACCTTTCGGCTGGGCGATATGGTTGGCATTGATGTGCTCGCACATGTAACAAAGAACTTTGAGGCTCAAGCAGCACGAATTCGAGACGAGCGTGCCGAGGTCATCCTCGCGCCGTTCATTGAAAAAATGATTGAAAAGAGATGGCTCGGCGACAAGGTTGGGCAGGGGTTTTACAAGAAAGAAGGCAGGGATGCGGAGGGGCGCGATATTCGCTTCGTCCTCGATTGGCAAGCGCTCGAATACAAGCCCAGCACTCGGCCAAAGTTTGCCGCGCTTGACATGGCGAAGAACGTAGAGTCTACCGCTGTACGCATCGCACAACTGCTTCATGCCGATCCGTCGAAAGACAAGGCTGCTGCGTTTTACTGGCCGCTGCTTACTGAGCTGTTTACTTACGCTGCCAACCGAGTTCCTGAGATAGCGGACAGCATTGTCGAAGTAGACGAGGCCATGAAGGCCGGTTTCAATTGGGAGCGCGGCCCCTTCGAGATGTTCGATGCTGCCGGGGTTCGGGCCACAACAGACAAGATACGCGCTGCTGGTTTGCCCGTTGCGGCAAATGTCGAAAAACTTCTTGCGGTGGGAGAAAGCTGGTACAAAGATGATCCCGCGGTTCCCGGTGGACGCCTGTTCTTCGATCCCATCAGTGGTTCTTACAAGGCTATTGTGGTTGCGGATGGCGTCACCTCGCTTGCCGTCATCAAGAAAGCGAACGGTGTAGTCAGGAAGAACTCAGGAGCCTCCGTCGTCGATCTTGGCGATGGAGTCGCCGCGATTGAGCTGCACTCGAAGATGAATGCCCTTGGCGACGATATTGTCTCTCTCATCACGCAGACATTGAAGCCAGCCAGCCAGCAGGTCGCCGACTTCGAAGCATTCGTCATCACCGGCGATTCAGCTAATTTCTCTGTTGGCGCCAATCTCATGCAACTCCTGCTCACCATTCAGGACGAGGAGTGGGACGAAGTTGATCTCGCTGTGCGCGCTTTTCAGAACATGACGCAGGCGATCAAGTTTTGTCCGCGGCCGGTTGTCGTCGCGCCCTACGGCATGTGCCTTGGCGGAGGCACCGAGATCTCCTTGCACGCGGCCGCACGTCAACCACATGCCGAACTTTATATGGGTCTCGTTGAGGCTGGCGTTGGACTTATCCCTGGTGGCGGAGGATGCAAGGAGATGACGATTCGCAGCATTGAAGCTGGCTCGAGCATTCGTCCCGATGCGCGTGGTGAAGGCGTCGAGATCTTCGAGGCGCTCAAGAAGAACTTCGAGACGATCGCCAAGGCCGTTGTTTCGACTTCCGCAGAGGAAGCTCGCGGCATCGGCTTTTTGCATCCTTCAGACAGCATTACCGTCAATCGCGATCGCCTTCTCACTGACGCTAAACTCCGCGCTCGTGCCCTCGCGGATGCAGGGTATGCTGCACCCGTTCCACGAACCAATATTCCATCTCCCGGTGAAAGTGTTCAGGCGACCTTGAAGCTAGCCGTCTGGACCATGCGCGAAGGCCAGTACATCTCCGACCACGACGCCAAGGTAGCGAACTGGGCTGCCTATGTACTGTGCGGTGGCAGCGTTACTCCCGGCACACTTGTCAGCGAGCAATATCTGTTAGACCTCGAACGAGAGGCATTCCTCTCTCTCTGTGGCGAAAAGAAGACTCAGGAAAGAATTGCCTTCACCCTCAAGACGGGTAAGCCGCTAAGAAATTAGAGCCCAGGAGTGTTACGCCCCATGAACGAAGCTGTCATCGTCTCCGCCGTACGCACTGCCGTAGGCAAGGCTCCTCGCGGCACGCTTCGCACGACGCGGCCTGACGACCTGGCTGCGTTCGCGATCATGGGAGCATTGGAACGCATTCCTCAGCTAGACAAAAAAGAGATCGAGGATGTGATTCTGGGTTGCGCGATGCCGGAGGCCGAGCAGGGAATGAACGTTGCCCGTGTCGCCAGCTTTCGAGCCGGACTGCCCATCGAGACTGCCGCGATGACCATCAACCGTTACTGTGCTTCTGGCCTGCAAAGCATTGCCATTGCTGCAGATCGCATTCGTGTTGGCAGCGCAGAGGTGATCATCGCCGGAGGTACCGAAAGCATGTCCTACGTTCCCTTCGGTGGCAACAAAATATCCGTCAATCCGTGGCTGGTCGAGAACTATCCCGGCTCATATATGTCGATGGGACTGACAGCCGAGCGCGTGGCAACTCACTACGGCATCACGCGCGAGGCAATGGATGAGTTTTCGTACGGCTCTCATCAAAGAGCGCTTTCTGCCATTGCTGCTGGAAACTTTGACGATGAGATTATTCCTGTATCGGTTACAAATACAAGCTTCAGCAAAGGCAAAGCCGCGCAGACTGAAGCCACCTTCAAGCAAGACGAAGGTCCCCGTGCCGATACCTCGCTGGAAGCGCTTGCGAAATTGAAGCCCGTCTTTCACGCCAAAGGCACGATAACGGCAGGGAACTCTTCGCAGACCTCTGATGGTGCAGCCGCTGCTGTAATCATGTCGGCCAATCGCGCCTCCGCGCTCGGTATCAAGCCACTGGCGAAGTTCATCGCCTTTGCCTATGCAGGATGCGACCCCGAAGAGATGGGTATCGGCCCCATCTACGCCATTCCCAAAGCGCTCAAGATGGCTGGATTGTCGCTAGACGATATTGGCGTCATCGAACTCAACGAGGCCTTCGCCGCACAGTCCCTCGCGGTGATCAAGGTTCTTGGCATCGATCCTGCCAGAGTCAACGTCAATGGTGGAGCCATCGCCTTAGGGCATCCACTCGGCTGCACCGGAGCGAAGCTGACCGCCACCCTCCTGCGCGAGATGCCTCGCCGGAAGGCGCGGTACGGCATGGTAACAATGTGTGTAGGCGGGGGCATGGGCGCCGCTGGGATCTTCGAAGCTCAATAAATGTTTTTGGATGTAAGGAGCTTGCTATGGCTACAACGACTCTTCCCGTAACCGCCGCCGACAAGAAGATCATTGCCGGTGGCAGCTTCCTTATCTCCGATCCCGTTCCGCAAGACTGCTTCTTCCCCGAAGATTTCACCGAGGAGCAGCGCCAGATCGCGCAGACGACTGCCGAATTTGCTGCCAACGAGATCGTCCCCGTCTCCGACCAGATCGAGGCCAAGGACTTCGCCGTCATTCGTCGGCTTATCAAGGAAGCCTCCGAACTGGGCCTGACCTCCGTAGATATTCCCGAAGAGTATGGCGGCCTGGAGATGGACAAGAGCACCGCTGCCATCATCGCGGAAAACATCGCGCGGCAAGGAAGCTTCTCCGTCATCTTCTCTGCACATGTTGGAATCGGCACTCTACCTATAGTTTGGTACGGCACCCCAGAGCAAAAGAAGAAGTACCTGCCTAAGCTCGCCAGTGGCGAATTTATTGGAGCTTATGCGCTCTCAGAGTCCACCAGCGGTTCTGACGCCGTGAGCGCTCGCACCCGCGCTATCTTGTCGGAAGACAAGCAGACCTATACGCTGAACGGCGAAAAGATGTGGATCACCAACGCCGGATTCGCAGACCTCTTCACTGTCTTCGCTCAGTGCGCGATTCCCAGCGGTCCTAAAGCTGGCGAAGAAAAACTCACAGCCTTTCTCGTCGAGCGAGGCACTCCCGGCCTCACCATTGGCAAGGAAGAGCACAAGCTCGGCATTCGTGGCAGCTCTACCTGTCCGCTTAGTCTTGCCGATTGCAAGATCCCGGCTGGAAACCTCCTTGGCGAAGTAGGCAAAGGCACTCACATTGCCTTTAACATCCTCAACGTTGGTCGCTATAAGCTCGGCAACGCCGCTGTCGGTGCTGCGCGCATATCGCTCGGCAATGGCATTCGCTATGCCAAAGAACGCAAGGCGTTCGGCAAATCCATCGCCGAATTTGGGCTCATCCAGGAAAAGCTTGCCGACTGCGCCGTCGGTGTCTTTGTCGGCGAAGCCCTCTCTTATCGCACGGTAGGCATGATCGACGCAGCTTTAGCCAGCGTGGACAAGCACGATACCGCCGCCATTCAGAAGGCCATCGAGAACTATGCCGTCGAGTGCAGCATCGTAAAGGTCTGGGACTCGGAGATGCTCGACCGCGTCGTCGACGAGACTCTGCAAATTTTTGCAGGTTACGGTTACGTCGAAGAGTATCCCGCCGAGCGAGCCTACCGCGACTCGCGCATCAACCGTATCTTCGAAGGCACCAACGAGATCAACCGTCTCATTATCACCGGCTGGCTCATCAAGTCTGCGATGTCGGGCAAGCTCGCGCTCATGCCCGCCATTAAGCAGCTGATGGATGAAGTCATGGCTGGCCCTGTTCCGAAGGAAGACCGCGAAGGGCCGCTCGCAGCCGAAGTCGATCTTCTGGCCAGCGCGAAAAAGCTGACCCTCTTCGCTGCCGGGGCCGCCACGCAGAGATATATGGCCGCGATCTCTGAGGAGCAGGAGGTCATGGGAGCTATTGCGGATATGGTCATCGAAGTCTACGCAATGGAGTCCGCCATTCTCCGCGCCGAAAAGATCGTTGCGGCCAAAGGGAGCGCTGGTGCCGATATTTCGGCAGCCATGGCTCGTATCTACGCCTCTGGCGCCATGGAGAAGATTGAGCTTTGCGCTCGCAAAGTCATCGCTGCCGTAGCCGAGGGCGATATGGCTCGGACCCAGTTCACCATCCTCCGCCGCCTTGCCAAACACGACCCGGCAGATACGATTACGCTCCGCCGCCAGGTGGCCCAGCATATCGTCAAGGCCGGTAAGTACGCCCTCTGAGTTCAAAGGGTTTTCATCCTGCGCATAACATCACGAGCGGCGTCAAAATGGCTATTGAATTGCTACTAAAAGCTCTTAAGAGTAGGGCACGTAGCAATCTTTATTTACGGTAAGGCCATTCTTGATGTTCAACCGTTGTGCAGGAAAGAGTAATTATGCAGAATCGCCGCTCGCTTGTTGGTACTTTTTTTCCCATTCTTGGCCTTGTGTTTGCTCTTTTGCCTCTAGGACACGCAGCCGTCCCTAACCGAATCGCTTCGGCTGTTACGGAAGCTCGAACGCCAGTCCAGAACACGGTCTCTCCTCGCGCCAGGAGTTCAAGCGACCTTGGTGCCGCGCCCGGCTCCCTTAAGCTGGATGGGCTCATGTTGCAGTTCAATATGACTGCTGCCCAACAAGCTGCCCTGACCCGGCTTCAGACTGACCAGCAGAATCCTGCCTCTGCCCACTATCACCAATGGTTGACGCCCCAGCAATTTGGCGAGCAGTTTGGCCTTAGCGCTGATGACATCGCCCGGGTCACGTCCTGGCTAACGGCACAGGGATTCACCGTTACCGGAGTTGCCAAAAGCTCTAACTTTGTTACCTTCAGCGGTACGGCAGCGCAGGCCCAGCAGGCCTTCGGGACCACGATCCACAGTCTTTCCAGTAACGGCCAAGCCCATATCGCCAATCTGACCGATCCTGTTCTGCCATCGGCGATTGCCAGCGTCGTCTCGAATATCAGCGGCCTCAACGACTTCCACCCTATGCCGCATCTGCGCGTCAATCCGGTTTCGGCCAATATGCTTCGCCCGCACTTCACCAATCCGAATCCGAATGATCCTGTCCAGTACGCTCTCGCTCCTGCTGACTTCAACACCATTTACAACGTTAATCCGCTCCTTGGTAATAGTCTTACTGGTGCGGGCATAGGCGGATGTTCTCCAAGCTCTACAACCTGTGGAGATATTGCGGTCCTGGGACAGGTCGATATCACCTCCTACCTCTCCGATGTTGCTGCATTTCGCAACGCTGCGGGCCTTCCTGCTAGTCAGATTTACAGCGATATCTCTGGGACTCCCGTGGCGCCCACATCTCCTTGCGTCAATAACCCCACCCCTGAAGCTAGCTGTCCCGATCTTGAGGAATCGCTGTTCGATGTCGAATGGGCCGGCGCAATCGCTCCTCAGGCCAAAATTCTCTTCGTTACTTCAACGAACGTGATCAGCTCCCTTGGCGTGGCTATTGTCGATAATGTGGCTCCAATTATTTCAATGAGCTACGGCCAGTGTGAGCCCACTATCCCTGGCAGCGAGGTGGTCGGGCTGACCATTTTCCTGCAGCAAGCCAGCCTGCAGGGTATCACTATCATCGGCGCTACTGGCGATGATGGGGCAACGGACTGCGACGTCTTCGTCAGCTCAGCGACTCATGGGCTTGCGGTCGATTTCCCGGGAAGTTCTCCTTTCGTTACCGCCATCGGCGGCACGATGTTCGATGATGCGACAAATCCATCTTCCTACTGGAATCCGGCCAATGGACCCGGAAGTAGTTCTGCAAAAGGCTACATTCCTGAGAAGGTTTGGAATGAGGACACTGAGGATATCGCTAAGAATCCTCCAACCTTCGGGGCAGGTGGTGGTGGTGCGAGTATCGACTTTACCAAACCGGCGTGGCAGATAGGTCAAGGGGTGCCCACCGATAACTTTCGCCACGTTCCGGACATCTCCCTGAACGCAGCTTCCGACCATGAAGGCTATCTCTTCTGCATTGATGGTTCCTGTACGGGAGGGCAGTTCTACAACACAAAAATCCCTGCCGATACCGGCTACATTTTAGGCGGGACATCGTCGGGAGTTCCTACGTTTGCGAGCGTCATGGCTCTAGTGGAAGAGAGTCTCCAGCAAGGCCGTCTCGGCAATATCAATCCAAATATCTATGCCATGGCAAATGGCGGCCAGTACGACACTATCTTTCATGACATTACAAGCGGTAATAACAAGAGCCCATGCGCAGTTGGTCCTAATTGTCCGACCGGATCAATCGGCTTCGACGCAAGTAGATACTACGATCTGGCAAGCGGCTGGGGCAGCATCGATGCGGCAGCCTTCGCCCAATATTGGATATCCTTCCCGCCGACAAACCCAGCAGGGACGATAGCCACTTTGACCACCGTCACTCCACCGTCAAGCACTGTTGCAGCGGGAACGCAGGTCTCGCTCGCAATCAAGGTAGCTCCAGTAACTCCACCTACCAATGCGCCGCCCTATGATCCGACGGGCTCCGTTGAGATTCAGGTAGACGGACAACCGGTAGCTGCTTCAGTAGCGCTCGTCAACGGTCAGACCACCTATTCTTTGAGCACCACGGGGCTCATAGCAGGGTCGCATCCGGTCACAGTGATTTATTCCGGCGACTCGAACTTCGCCAGTTCGACGGGCTCGGCTACCGTCACTATCACGGGTACTACTGGCACCCCGGTAGCTTCACATACCAGCGTGACCGCTACGCCAAATTCTGGTCCAGCAGGGACTGCGATCTCATTGGGCATTACGGTAGCTTCGAGCGGCACCCCGGCGAACACTCCGTCGGGCACTATTCAGATACTGCTCGACGGTGCAACGGTAGCGAGTTCGGTAGCGCTCTCCGGCGGTCAGGCTAGTTATCCCTTGAACACCACGGCGCTCACAGCAGGGCAGCATTCAGTCTCAGTGATCTACTCCGGCGACTCGAACTTCACTGGATCGCAAGGTGGGACGACCATCACCATCACCGGGACTGGCACCGTGCCGCCGGCAGGGGCCGACTTCACCATCACGCCTTCGACCGCTTCCGTCAGCACGATCGTTGGCGAGAAGGTTCCGGCGATTGTCTTCACGCTCGCCCCGGTCAATGGATTCACCGGCCCCATTACGCTGAGTGCTTCCGATACCAGCAACGACCAGCTCACTCCGGCCTTCTCCGTAAACCCGGTTGTCATCAACTCGACAAACGGTGCAACGACGACACTTACGTTCACGGCCTTCCAGAGCCTTACCAGTGTGCGAGGAGGATCGTCGCCATTCCAGCCAGCCTCGAACCGCTCGGCCACCGGAAAGATGCGCTGGTATGCCGCTGGCTCCGGAGCGACGCTGGCCTGCATGTTCCTGTTGATTCTCCCGCGTCGCCGCCGCTGGGGAGCGCTGCTTGCCGTACTCCTCTCCGTAGGCGCGATCGGAGCGTCCGGCTGCGGGTCAGGGGGAACTCTTCCAACCACAGCCACCTATAACATCACCATCACGGCTACGGCTGCGGGCAATCTTTCTCACACAGCCGCGGTGAACGTGACGTTCAGGATTCGATAGTGGCCGCTTGTCTACGAGGCCGTGCCTTCGGGCGCGGCCTTTCCTTTTGCAGGCACCGCTTCCGCTGCGCCTTCAGCGATGCGCATCAGGTAATCCTGAGCGCTGAATGCTGCTCCCACCTTTGGCGCTCTCACATACTCGCCATCCGGTTGCAACAGCCGGGCCTTCGTATTGTCTGCCAGGTACGCCGCCAGAATCTCTTCGCGAAGCCGCTTCACAAGGTCCGCCTGCGTCACGGGGAATAAGACCTCGCATCGCTCGAACAAATTTCGCGGCATCCAGTCCGCGCTCCCGCAGTAGATCTCCTCTTTTCCGCCATTGGCGAAGCAGAAGATGCGGCTATGTTCGAGATACCGCCCCACGAGGCTGCGCACCCGGATGTGCTCACTCAATCCCTTCACGCCCGGACGCAGCGAGCACATTCCCCGCACAATCAGGTCAATCTCAACCCCAGCCTTCGAGGCCGCATACAGTGCCTCGACGGTGGGCCGGTCGAGCAGCGCGTTCATCTTCGCCACAATCGCCGCCGGCTTTCCTGCTTTTGCATGGGCTGTCTCGCGCCCGATCAACGCGATCACCTTCTCTGCCAGCGTCAGCGGAGCCACAAGCAAGGGCGCATACGAAGCAGCCTCCGTCTCCGCAGTGAGATAGTTGAACACCTTCTGCACAGCCTCAGTCATCTCTGGCCGCGAGGTCAGCAGGCTGATATCGGTATAAAACCGCGCCGTCACCGGGTTGTAGTTTCCCGTCCCCAGGTGGGCGTATCTTCGCACCACGCCATCAGGATCGCGCCGCACCAGCAATGCCAGTTTGCAATGGGTCTTGAAGCCAAATATTCCGTGAAAGACTCCGACGCCTGCATCTTCCAGCTCTCGCGCCCAACGGATGTTCGAGTCTTCGTCGAACCTCGCCATCAGCTCCACAACAACGGTGACATCCTTGCTCTGCGCCGCTTCAATCAGCGCGCGGAAGATCGGTGAATCCTTGCTGGTTCGATAGAGTGTCTGCTTCATCGAGATGACACCGGAGTCTTTTGCTCCAGCCTCGATGAAGTCCTCCACTGTCTTGTACGAGTCGAAGGGATGGTGCAGCATCACATCGTGGGTACGCAGTTCTTCAAACAGGTCGACCAGTTTCGGTCCCAGCCTAAATTCTTTTCCGGAAAATGCGGAATATTTAAGCTCGGGCCGCTTGGTCTCCGAGTACAGGTTCATCAATCGCGAGAGGTTGACCGGCCCATCCGTCCGATACACCTGCCACGGATCGAGCTCGAAGTTCATTCGCAATCGCTCGACGATCTCATCTGCTGCCGAACCATCGATCTCTAATCGCACCGCATCGCCTTTGCGGCGGTTATGCAGCTCCGCTCGTACGCTCTCGAGCACCGACCGCGACTCTTCTTCCTGCATGTAGAGATTACTGTTTCGGGTAACTCGAAACGCCGAGCACGACAGAACCTCATATCCGCGAAACATTCTTTCTACCTGCGACTCGATCAGTTCGTGCAGCAGGATGAAATCGCTGTATCCGTCAGGCCCAGGCAGCGGAACCAGACGAGGCAGGGAGCGCGGCACCGTTACAACACCCAGAATGGCAGGCCGTGTACCGTTGCTGCCTTTACGTTTGTTCCTCAGCAGCAGAGCAAGGCAAAGCGCCTTATTCTGGACTCTTGGAAACGGATGCGATGGGTCGATCGTCACCGGGGTCAACAGCGGGTCGACTTCGTTCTCGTAGAACTTCAGCGCATAAGTACGAGCCTCAGCGCTGACCTGATTCCACGGCAACACCCGGATTCGTTCCTCCCGCATCGCCGGTAAGAGCTGTTCATTCCAGCACTGGTACTGCGCCGCCACAAAATCCTTTAATCGTTCGCGCAGCCCGTCGAGCCGTTGTTGTGGCCGCAGCCCGCCCTCATCAAGAGGCTGCGCAAGGTTATAGCCGTCCTCAATTCGTTGCAGAAAACCTGCCACCCGAATCTCGATAAACTCGTCCAGGTTGCTCGCCGTAATCGCGAGAAACTTCACACGCTCTAAGAGAGGGTTCGTGGCGTCCTGCGCCTCTTCCAGTACGCGCTGGTTAAATCGCAGCCACGACTCGTCCCGGCTGAAGAAAAGGGTTTCAACGGCTTTTGTGGCGGCCTTCTTTGCAGGCCTGGTATGTTCTGTTTTCGCGGCTACTCGTTTTTTAGCAGTCATAGAGGTCTATGAGATTACCGTATCCATATGAAGGCCACGCAAATTCAAAGGCATGTCTCACAGAAACCTGGGCATTAAGGACATCCAGCCAACCCAGCCGAAAATAAATTGAAGTAAAACCCCTGCGATCTAAAATATCCCTACCCCATCATCCGTCTACACCAATAGATGAGCGAATTGACGATCACCGAGCAGGACCAGCTCATCTTCGAAGCAATGGAGCGAGATGAGCCGCGACTGCGCAGCTTCATCCGCAAGCGAGTCGCAGACAGCGGAGAAGCAGAAGACATCCTGCAGGACGTCTTCTACGAGCTCATCGAGGCCTACCGCCTCATGAAGCCTATCGAGCAGGTCACGGCGTGGCTCTTCCGCGTAGCGCGAAACCGGATGATTGACCTCTTCCGCAAGAAAAAGCCTGGCTCGCTGAATGAGCCCATCTCAACCGAGGACGGCAGCGACACGCTCGAAGATCTTCTGCCATCGCCCGATAAAGGCCCCGAGGCCGCCTACGCCCGTAATCTCCTCCTCGACGCGCTCGACGAAGCGCTCGAAGAGTTGCCGCCCGAGCAACGCGAAGTCTTCATCGCCCACGAGCTCATGGGGCAGAGTTTCAAAGAAATTTCAGCTGACACCGGCGTCAGCGTCAACACGTTGCTCTCGCGCAAACGTTACGCCGTTCTGCATCTGCGCAGCACCTTGCAATCGATCTACGACACCATCGCAAAGCCATAAGGAGAACTCAATGCGCCACCACCCAATTATTAAAGGAATCAAAATCATCCTCTTCGTCCTCGTCGGCGGAACTGTACTCGGCTTCGCTACGATGGAGCTTTGGAACGCTCTTCTGCCGCAGATTTTAGGTCTGCACCGCATCACCTTCTGGCAGGGAGTCGGGCTCGTCGTTCTCAGCAGAATCCTCTTTGGTGGCTTCCATCGCCACTCCGGCCACCGCGACCAGTGGAACCATCGCATGAAGCACCGCATGAGAGAGCGCTGGGAACACCTGTCTCCCGAGGAACGTGAAAAATTCCGTAAGGGGATGCGCTGCGGCCGCAATCCTTTCACCCAGCCCGAAGAACACACCGCGGAGCCACGGATATGAAGGAAACAGGAAAGATCGACACCGTAGCGTCAGAGCGTCAGCTTCACCACGTCACGCATGTGCCTTCCCAAAGCCACGCTTCCCCGAACTCCGTTGACTTCCGTGTCATGGAGCTGGAGCTTGAGAACTTGCGCCTGCAAAGACTGGTCGCCGAGCTGCTTCTGAAAAATCAGCAACTAAGAAAGCATGAGGAGCAGGGAGAGTCGGAGTTGAACTCAGTTAATCGCGTGCGCGCTTCTTGATCTCAACGTTCAGGCGCTTGATCTTCTGGTTCAACGTCGAGAGCGGAATCTTGAAGTATTCCGCCGCTTCCGTCTGGTTCCAGTGGCAGCGCTCCAGCCGGTCCGAGATAATGCGGCGCTCAATCTCTTCCATCAGGTCGAAGAGCGACGCATCAGGCTTATGGTCGAGCAGACTGGCTGAGTAGGTACTGCCGGTCAACTGTGCTGGAAGCAGGTCGGGAGTGATCGCCTTGGACGTGGCCAGCACCACGCCGCGCTCCATCGCATTCTCCAGCTCGCGAACATTTCCCGGCCACTCATGGTCCATCAGGATGCGCAGGGTCTCAGGCGTGAGGGATGGAACCTCGGTCCCGTTCTCGTCCGCGTAGAACTTCAAAAAATGTCCGGCAAGCAGAAGAATGTCCTCGCGGCGCAGACGCAGCGGAGGCAGCTCCAGCGTGATGACGTTGAGCCTGTAGAAGAGGTCCTCGCGGAAGCGTCCTTCGCGGACGGCCTCCTGCAGGTTAACGTTGGTGGCTGCGATGATGCGGACATCGACCTGGATCTCCTGCACGCCGCCGAGGTGCATGAAGCGGCGGTCCTGCAGGACGCGCAGGATCTTGGCCTGCATGTCCATGTTCATCGTGCCGATCTCATCGAGAAAAAGGGTGCCGCCGTTCGCGATTTCGAAGAGGCCCTTCTTCGCGCTGATCGCAGAGGTAAACGCTCCTTTGACATGGCCGAACAGCGTCGATTCCAGAAGATCGGAGGGAACCGCCCCTGTGTTGACGGGAACAAAAGGATGGTCGCGTCGCGGGGAGTTCGCATGAAGCGCCTTGGCGATCAACTCTTTGCCGGTGCCGCTCTCGCCCTGCAGCAGAACGGTCGAGCGGCTTGGCGCAACCTGCGCGATCAGGTCGAAGAGCCGCAGCATGGGCTCACTCTTGCCGACGATGTTCTCGAAGTTGTACCGCTGCTTCAGCGTCCGCTTAAGCTGGATGACCTCTTCTTCGGCCCGGTGCTTGGCGATCGCGGTGCGGATGTCGGCCAACAGCTTCTCGTTGTCCCACGGTTTCTGGACAAAGTTCTCCGCGCCCGCGCGAATGGCGTCGACAACGTTGCCGACGGTTCCATAAGCCGTGATCATGATGACGGGAAGATTCGGTTGCATCTCGACGATGCGCGGCAGCAAGTCGATGCCGCTCTCGCCCGGCAACGCAAGGTCGAGCAGCAGAAGATCGTATTCATTGCGCGACAGCAGATCGAGCCCGGAGGGGCCATCGCTGGCAAGGGTCACGGTGAACCCTTCAAGCGTCAGCAGCGTTTCGAGCGACTCCCGAATGGCATTTTCGTCATCGATGATGAGGATGCGGGGTGTTCCAGCGATGCGGGCCGTGCGTTGCAGATGGAGAGATTCGGCTGCCATCTCGGTTGCCTCAGACATGGATCGTCTTCCTCTCGGTATTGTGACGGCCGTTCGTATAGGTCTCTGCAGGGGCCGAGGGGCGGTTGCCGGAAGCAGGGAACTCGAGCTGGAATGCAGTCCCGATGCCTCGTTCGCTCTCTACATGGATCTTGCCTGCGTGTTCCTGGATGATTCCGTAGCTGACGGCAAGCCCCAGGCCGGTGCCTTTGTGCTCGCCTTCCTGTGGCTTGGTCTTGGTCGTAAAGAACGGATCGTAGATACGGTGAAGATGCTCGCGCTCGATACCGCCGCCGGAGTCCTGAATGCGCACGAAGACGTGTCCTGAGCTATTGAAGGTAGCAACTTTCAGGGTTGCGTCCGACATACCGAACATTGCGTCTTTTGCGTTCAACATGAGATTAAGAATGACCTGTTGCAGCTTGCCCTGATTTCCGTGGATCCGTAAGAGTTGCGGGTCGAGATTGGTTTCAATGCGAATCTGTGCTGTCTTCAACTGGTGTTCCAGCAAAGTCAACGTGTCGCGAAGAAGGTCGTTGAGGTCGATGCTGGTGAACTCCGCTCCGCTGGTGCGCGAGAAGTTCAGCAAGCCATTGACGATCTCCGATGCGCGAAACGTCTGCTGCGTGATCTTTTCCAGCACCGGTGCAAGGCGTTCATCGTCGCGCATGTGCTTGGTCAGCATCTGCGTGTAGCTTGAGATCACTGCCAGCGGTGTATTGACCTCGTGCGCGACGCCGGCGGCCAGCAAGCCAATGGAGGACAGTTTTTCGGACTGGGTCAACTGGGCTTCGAGCTGGATGCGGTCGGTGATGTCGTCTACCAGGATGATGCGCCCGACTGCGATGAAGTCACGGGTCACCAGTGGCGCGATGGCGATATTGGCGGTGCGGATATTGCCGTCAGGCAGCGCAAGACGGAACTTGTAGAGCGTGTGTGTGCCCTGTTCCTCGCGGACGCTGTTGAACCGGGCGACAAAGTCTGCCGGGAAGACCTCAGACACAGGCTGACGCAGTACTTCAGTCCGCGACTTCGAGTACATGCTCTCCATCTGCGTGTTCCAACTCTCGATACGATCTTCGAGGTCGACGGCAAAGACGCCTACATTGATGGATTCGACGATGTTCTCGTGGAACTCCTTCAACCGCTCGAATTCTCCGATCTTCTGTTCGAGCCGCTGGTAGAGCTGCGCATTTTGAATAGCGATGCCGATGTAGCCGGCGAGTGACTCCAGCAGTTCCATGTCTTCGCTAGAGAGAAAATCACCGTCATCGGTGCGGCCCAGGCCGATAATGGCGACGGTGCGTGTCCCGGAACCCTCACGGTTGGCAACACGACAAGGGAGGTAGTAGTTCAAGTCCAGGTTGCGTGCGCTGCTCCGCTGCGCGTCGGGCAGCCGAAGCACCTGCTGCGGAGTTTCGAGAAAGATATGGCTGTTAGCGCCCGGACGGTCGAAGTCGAGAAAGCGGACGTCGAGGGTTTGCAGATCAGCCGACTGAAGATTGGTGAGGCCGTGCGAGGCCGCCAGCTCGAACTTCGGACCACCCAGAGAACGGTTCTCGGTTGCCAGAAAAACAGCGACGCGGGTTACAAGCAGAGTCTGTGGCAGACGTTCGACGATGGAATCCAACAGCGCGCGCAGGTCTGTCTGCGAGTTCAGCCCGCGTCCGAACTCAACCAGCGTCTCGCGATAGTCGAAACGCTTCTGGTCGAAGAGTCGGTCGACTCGTCCCTGAATCGCCTTCTTCAGCGGTTCGAAAAGAATGCCGGTAAAGACGATGGCAGCCAGCAGTCCCCACACATGCAGGCTCGGCAGACGCGCGCGCACCATCTCGGCAGTGACGGCGACGACGACAAAATAAAGGCCAACCAGCGAGGCGGTTGCAAGGGTGTAAGTCACGCCACGCTTGAAGATCAGGTCCACATCCATCAGCCGATAGCGCACAATGGCCCAACTGAAGGTGAGTGGCAAAAAGATCAGCGACAACCCTGCAATCTTCGTCAACAGGGAAGGAACGGAGGTTCCCGAGAAATAAAGGTAAGGGATGACGTAGAGAAGCGTGAACGGCGTGATCGTGAGCAGGGTGCCGCGGGTGAGCCACTTCAACTGCTGCCGCTCAAGGCCGGACTCGGCTCGTTGATAGCGGAAGCGGAAGACGATTGCAGCGATGACGTAGTAGATCGCCAGATAGCCTACCGCGATCTGATCGAGGCGATGCCGCAGAATCTCAGTGGCCGACCAGAACTGGAGGGCAGAGTATTGCAGCGCGATCAAAAAGACCGCTGGGGCGTAGATGGCAGCGGTCAGGAAACTGCGCTTCAGCTTGTTGGGGCGATTGGGCGCGAACACATCGGAGAAGCTGACCGCAAAATGGACAAAAAGCGCTGGTTGAAGCGCCTCCGCGATGATGTTGCCCCAGTAGATAATCTGGTCGAAGGTGTCGAATTGAGTGGTGTACTTGAACGAGTACAGAACGAAAGAGACAAGACAGAAGACGTAGAAATGCAGTGATTTCGGTGCTGTCCAGCGTCGAAATAAGACATAAATTCCAATCGCCAGGTAGACCAGCGCTATGAAGCGCAGCCACTGGTTGCTGGAACGGTCCTGGGGAACCAGAATGACCTGAATGTCGAGTTTGGCCGATCCCTGCAAGTCGATTGAATTGGGAACCGGGCGCTGGATGGAATAGGTCGCATGGGACCAGATCCCGCTGCGAAACCATTCACGTACAAGAGGAGCCAAACGGTTGGTTGGCTGATCGTTGATCGCTACAAGAATGTCTCCGGTCCGGATGCCGGCGCGATAGCCGGGGGAATCAACAGGAACTCGCTGAGCACGTAGCCCGCCAGCCGCCTCGATCCATGAAACTCCGTCCGTAGGGACATCAAAATGGCTCTCGCGCTGGAAATTGAGGCCAGCGAGCACGCACACAGCCAGCGTCGCTACTGCGAGCGCGATCGCCAGAATACGCGTTTGGAAGCCATTCTTCATAAGGCTACGGCAACTTCATTAAGTTCATTAAGCACATTGTGTACCAAATGAGTATATGACCATAAAGCTGGAATTATTGAATGTGTAGCTAGTACAACCTACGGAAAATCATAACTCATTCCGTAATGCTGTTAGTCCCCATACCTGTTGATTTGTACGGTCAAAATGCGTTTGGCGATCTGCCATTGCAATCAGCTCCGAATTCCTCACAAATCCAATTGTTAATTTCTTCAGGGTGTGGCTATGTTTAATTAATGTTCCTGTAACCTTTATTAAGGGAGCTGGAATGATGCGGCAGGATGAGGAGTCAGGGGAGGCATTTGTATCGGTAGCGGGCGTAAAGGTCCACTATCGGCGCGCTGGCTCTGGCCATCCGCTTTTATTGCTGCACGGCTTGGTGGGTTCTGCGAGGAATTGGGAGAGGAATATCCGCTTTCTGGCCCAGGATGCCAGCGTCTACGCTGTCGATCTCTTCAACATGGGGGAGTCGGAGCGTGTTCCCGGACTTGACGCCGGACTGGAAGCAACTGCCGACCGTATCGTCGCGTTGATGGACGAATTGGGACTGGAAGAGGCCGACATCGGGGCCCATTCTCATGGCGGAGCGGTTGCGATGATGTTGGCTGCGCGTCATCCCCGTCGCGTGCGCAGTCTGATTCTCTTTGCACCGGCAAACCCTTTTTGCGATCTGGGAAAGCAGTTGATCCACTTCTATCAAACAAGGTTCGGAATGTGGTTTGCGCGGCAGATTCCTCATCTGCCGCGAATGTTGAAGGCCACCGCGCTGAGCCGCATGTATGGCGATCCCGCACGGGTCGCCGATGGCGTGCTGGAGGGCTATATCGCAGGATTGCATGTTCCCGGCACGATCGACCATGTGCTGCAGATTGTTCAGAGATGGTCTGCGGATATGAGCCTTTTGCGTTCGATGCTCTCAAAGTTGAGCGGCAAGCCGACCCTGCTGATATGGGGTGATCGTGACCGCGCTGTGGGACTATCGTCAGGTCGTCAATTGGAACGAATGTTGCCGCAGTCGAGACTGGTTGTCATTCCTGGCGCTGGCCACATCGCGTTTGAAGAGATGCCGGAGATCTGCAATCAGACGATGCGAGACTGGCTGTTGAGGAAGTTGCCCGAAGCCAGGAGCGCGGCCTAGCCAAAGTAGTTTAGTGTTGAACTACTTTCAGCTCAAATTAGTTTAGTATTGAACTACTTTTCCTTTAGTCCGAGCTGTTCCCGCAGCCAGCGCGCGATCTCCTGCTGCATCTGTCCCAATTTGGGAACGGGCGACTCAGGCGTTCCCTGGAAAAAGTGTTCGGCCCCCTCTATCCAGACCAGACGTTTTGGTTCTGAAGCTGCGGCAAAGACCGCTTCCATATGGCGGCGTGGGCAGTATTGGTCATGGTCTCCGCTGATGAAAAGTTTGGGTTGGACGCAATGGGAGAGGAAGTCGTAGGTGTAGTCTCGTCCCTCCGCATGAGCGGGCAAACCTAATGCTATCAATCCTTTGACGCGAGAGTCGCCACAACTGGCACGGAGGGCCACGTAGGAGCCGAAGGAGAAGCCAGCGACCAGGATGGGCAGTTTGATGTGAGTGTCGAGCCAGTCGAGGGCGGCGTGAACGTCTTCCTGTTCGCCGCGGCCTTCGTCAAAGACGCCTTCGCTTAGGCCGACGCTACGGAAGTTGAAGCGCAGGATGGGTAAGCCAAATGAATTCAATGACTTCATGGCATGGTAGACGACCTTGTTGTGCATGGTGCCACCGCCTTTAGGGTGCGGGTGGCAGAGCAGCACGGCGTAAGGAGCGTCTTCGCGGCCGCTATTGAGCAGAGCTTCAAGGCGTCCGGCAGAGCTGTGGAGATCGTCGACGGAGATAATTTGCGACAGGGTCTTTTGAGTCATTCTTATTAATTTTATGCCTGTTGTATGGACAGCCTGCGATTGACCCCGCATGAAATACGGCATCTATATCGTATGCTGGAGCAATGGCGATTGACCCCATTCAGCTTACAAAACAGCTCGTCGATATTGATTCGACCACCTATCATGAAGGCGCTGCCGGGGCCTTTTTATATGATTTTCTGGCCTCCGAGGGCTATGCCGTCGAGAAGATGACGGTCGAGCAGCCGGAACTGAAGCTGACCCCGGGCGCGGGGAGCGGAGAGCGGTTCAACGTCTACGCTGCACTGCCGGGAGTTACGCCGGATGTCGTTCTCTCGACCCATATGGACACTGTTCCGCCGTTCTTCGGCTGCCGCGAGGACGATGACTTCCTCTATGGCCGGGGGACCTGCGATGCGAAGGGAATCATTGCCGCCCAGGTAGCAGCAGCGGACCGATTGCGGAATGCCGGGGTGAAGGTAGGGCTGCTGTTTGTGGTGGGTGAGGAGCGGGATTCGGCAGGGGCGAAGGTGGCCAACCAGTTTTCCAAGGGATCGAAGTTTCTGATCAATGGTGAGCCCACGGACAACCGTCTGGCGCTGGCGACCAAGGGCGCGCTGCGCGTCGAGCTTCGCAGCAACGGGCGTATGGCGCACTCGGCTTATCCCGAGTTGGGAGAGTCGGCCATCGACAAACTGGTGGATGCGCTGCACGATGTGAAGGCGTTGGCGTTGCCGGAGGAGCCGGAGATTGGATCTTCTACCTTGAATATCGGTTTGATCGAGGGGGGACGGGCTCCCAATGTCATTGCGGACAAGGCCGAGGCGCACATACTGATCCGCACCGTGGGACCTTCGCAGGAGGTAAAAGACCTCATCCTGAAGACGGTGGGAGACCGGGCCAAGGTGACGTTCTCGCTTGATCTGAGCTATGTAAGGATGCGCAAGGTAGGAAATCTGCCAACGATGGTGGCCAAGTTTGCGACCGATATTCCAACGCTGACCAACTGGGGCGAGCCGTTTCTGCTGGGGCCCGGAAGCATCCACGTGGCACATACGCCGGATGAGAAGATCTCAAAAAAAGAACTGTTGGAGTGTGTAGAACTCTATGTGGAGCTGGCGACGAGCCTTGTAGAGTAGGACAAAGCTTACAACGAAATTGAAAGGGTACCCATCATGCTGGAACGCGAGATGGAAGACTTGATCGCAAATCATCCAGATCACTTCTTCCCGCGCCACGGTTTTATTCTCAAGGGCCGGCAACAGTCCTTTCGTGGCGTTGGCCGATTCGACCTTCTCTTTACGGATCGATATGGCATGGATGTACTGATGGAGCTAAAGGCAGTTCCTGCAAAGTACGACGTGATTGATCAAGTTGCCCGCTATCGTGACGCGCTAGTGGATATGGGTTCAACTCGGATCATTATGTGGCTGGTTGCTCCGACTATACCGAAATCGATGTGCGAATTCTTATCCCATCTGGGAATTGAATATACCGAGATACATCCTTCTGAATTTTCTCGAATAGCAAAAATTACCGGATACACCTTGAGGGGATCAGAATCATTGGCGGAGGTCTCGCCCAAGGACTCAACTTCAGTCACAGGCTAAAAGTCCTCAAATCCGTACCACCCGGCCTCAAGATGAAGAAGGAACTGATAGGTGGGGGTACGGAATTGGCACACAACCTTCCTTCTTGCTTGCCACTCTCGAAGTAGGCAACAAGACGAAAGAGCAAATCAGGGCTGAATTTATTGCGCACTTCTATCCGCATCTTTCCTACTCTGATGCAAAGTCTAAAAGCGGCTTTAATGTATTTTTCTCTGACTCAAAGAGACCAATCGGAACATACCACGCCTCACGATCGTTATTGATTTGCAAGGATGAGCAAAGTCGCCTCTCTCTGAATCCAGAAAGATCGGAGCTTGTGAAAGCGGCCATTTCAGGCGGCATTTTGGACAAAATTCGAGGTCTGCACTTTCCGCAAGATAAAGCCAAGATGGACGTTATTTTGGCCGGGTTCGACTTACCTACGGAAGCTAACCGGCCGGGCAGACTCAACGAATCGACCGGAATTCAGGGACCATCCTTGGCGGATTGAACCCGAGTCCACCTGAATAACTGGAAACTGATTAGCTGGAGAGAACCTGAAAGGGCAGGTTTTCTCTATTATCTTCGGCCAGAACCGCGACGGTGTCCGGATTAGAGGGGTTGTAGCGAACGTTGACCTTAGGTGTGCCCTTCGCTAACCGCTCGGCTTCGCCACCGGCGAGTGCCACGCTACGGAAGTAGCCGCCGTAGTATTCGCCGTTGAGCATGAAGTGAAAGCCTGCCTCGATCTGGAAGGGAACTCCGAAGGCGTTCGCCTCTTCGTCGGCTTGGACGACTGCCCAGTGATTCACCTCTGCGGCGATCGTGGGCCAGCCCTGCGCCAGTTGCAGCTTCTTCTGGCGGCTTCGGCGGTGCAGCCATAGGCGAATTGAATCGACGAGGAAGATTCCGGCCATTTGCCCACGATTCTAATACGAAAGCTGCTAATTAAGTCTCGTTTTCCTCTGCACGCGACGGTTCTAAACTAGGGGTATGGCCGCAGAGTTTACCCACCTCCATCTCCACTCCGATTATTCGCTCCTCGATGGGGCCTGCGACGTCGATAAGCTGGCCGCGCATGTCAGCAAGATCGGGCAGACGGCTGCCGCGATTACTGATCACGGCAATATCTACGGGGCCGTCCACTTCTTCGATGCGATGCAGAAGAAGGGGGTCAAGCCGATCCTTGGGTGCGAGCTTTATCTCTCGAAGACTGCCGACCATCGTGAGATGGCGGATGGCTATAACCACTTTCTGGTGCTGGCGGAAAATGAAGCCGGTTATCGCAATCTTGTTCGATTGACGAGCGAGGCAGCGCTGCATGGGTTCTATCGCAAGCCCCGCGTCTCGAAGGAATTTTTATCGAGGCATACCGAAGGTCTGATCGGGTTTTCGGGCTGCCTGGCTGGGGAGATCAATCAGCACCTGATGGCAGGGAAGCACGAAGAGGCAAAGCAGAGCGCAGGCTACTTTCAGGACATCTTCGGAAAAAATAACTTCTTTCTTGAGATTCAAGACCACGGACTGGAGCCGGACAAAGGCGTCTGCGATGCACTCTTCAAGATGGAGCGGGAACTGGGGATTCCGCTGATCGCTACCAACGACAGCCATTATGTCGCGAGCGATGACAGCCGGGCGCACGAGATTCTGCTGTGCGTGCAGACGGCGGGCAGCATGAATGATCCGAACCGCTTCAAGTTCGACACGCAGGAGTTCTACATCAAGACTGCGGAGGAGATGCATCGCACCTTCGCGCAGAACCCTGAGGTCTGCAATCGGACGATGCAGTTTGTGGACCGCTGCAATCTGAAGATGTCGAAGGTGAAAGATCCGTTTCCGAAGTTCGATGTTCCTGAAGGCCACACTCTGGACAGCTACTTTGAGAGCGTGTGCCGCGAAGGCTTGAAGAAACGCCTCGATACAGCAGTAGCGCATCTGCGTGAGCGGGGGATACTGCGCAAGTCGATTGCGGACTATGAAGCTCGGTTGAACCGCGAGCTCGATTGCATCAAGCAGATGCAGTTTCCCGGCTACTTCATGATCGTGTGGGACTTCATCCGCTACGCGCGAGAGCAGGGAATTCCTGTTGGCCCTGGCCGTGGCTCGGCTGCCGGATCGCTCGTCGCTTATGTGATGGAGATCACCGATATCGATCCGCTGCAGAACGAGTTGCTGTTCGAGCGGTTTCTGAATCCTGAGCGTATTTCGATGCCCGATATCGACATCGACTTCTGCATGAACCGGCGCGGCGAGGTGATCGAGTACGTCAAGCGCAAGTATGGCAACGATCAGGTCGCGCAGATCATCACGTTCAACACCATGGCTGCAAAGGCGGCGATCAAGGACGTCGGACGCGCGCTCGACATGCCTTATGGTGAAGTGGACCGGATCGCCAAGATGATTCCGCCGACCATCGGGATCACCATCGAACAGGCGCTGAAGGACTCGCCCGGACTCGCGACTGCCTACGAGGGCGACGCGCGGATCAAGGAGGTCATCGACACGGCGATGCGTCTCGAAGGCCTGATACGCGGGGCTGGAGTTCATGCCGCTGGAGTCGTCATTGCGCCGCAACCGCTGACTGAACTTGTGCCGGTCACTCGGACAAAAGATGAATCCATCGTCACCTCGTACGACATGAAGGCAGTCGAAAAGATGGGCCTTCTGAAGATGGACTTTCTGGGGCTTACGACGCTTACGGTCATCGACGACTGCCTGAAGCTCATCAAGTCGACCACGGGCGTCGAAGTCGACATGGCGATGATTCCGCTGGACGACACGGTTACTTATGAGCAGGTCTTTCATCGCGCGCTCACCTCGGGCGTCTTTCAGTTCGAGTCGGGCGGGATGCGCGACGTATTGCGCCGGTACAAGCCCAATGTGGTCGAAGACCTGACTGCTCTGAACGCGCTTTATCGTCCGGGGCCGATTCAGGGCGGCATGATCGATGACTTCATCGAGCGCAAGTGGGGACGGCGCCCGGTTGAGTATCTGCTGCCCGATCTTGAACCGCTGCTGCGGGAGACGCTGGGCGTCATCGTGTATCAGGAACAGGTCATGCAGATCTCGAACGTAGTGGCAGGCTACTCGCTGGGCGATGCCGACCTGCTGCGCCGCGCGATGGGCAAGAAAGATGCCGCGGAGATGGACAAGCAGCGAGAGCGGTTTATGGCTGGAGCGGCTGCTAATAAGCATCCCAAAGATACTGCCGGGAAGCTGTTCGACCTGATGGCGCAGTTTGCCGGGTATGGATTTAATAAGTCGCACTCGGCTGCGTATGCGCTGCTTGCGTACCACACGGCTTGGCTCAAGACGCACTATCCAGTGGAGTTCATGGCCGCGTTGCTGACGAGTGAAACTTCAAAGCCGGAAAATGTTGTGAAGTACATCGGAGAGTGCCGGGAGATCAATATCTCGGTTGTTCCGCCGAATGTACAGAGTGCCTATGCGAACTTCACTCCAGTAGGAGCTGCAATCGGCTTTGGCCTGGCCGCGATTAAGAATGTCGGGCACAATGCGATCGAGTCCATCATCAAGGCTCGCGAGGAGTTGAAGGCAGCAGGGAAGCCGGGCTTCAGTAGTCTTTGGGAGTTTTGCGAGAAAGTTGATCTTCGGCTGCTCAATAAGCGGGTGCTGGAGTCGTTGATCAAGGCTGGCGCGATGGATGCCTTTGGCGGCCGCGCCCAGGTGATGGCTGCGTTGGACAAGGCGATGGAGCAGGCGCAGAAGGCGCAGCGCGATGAGGCTGCGGGGCAGCATGGACTGTTTGGGATATTTGATTCGGACGTCCCAGCAAGTGGCGGGCATGAAGAAGCGCTGCCCAATGTTCCAGAGTGGGACGAGCATACGCGGTTGCAGTACGAGAAAGAGGTGCTCGGTTTCTTTGTCTCGGGGCACCCGATGGATAAGTACCGCGAGAAGCTGCGCAACATGAAGGTGGTGGATACGGCAACAGCGCTCGAGATGAAGCCGGAGCCACAGACCTTCCGTCGCGGGCGCAGCGAAGAACCACAGAATGAGATTGCGATTGCCGGAGTCATTACCGGGCTGAAGGTGGCGAAGTCGAAACGGTCTGGAGAGATGTATGCGCAGGCAGCGCTCGAAGATACGGTGGGCAAGATCGAACTGATCGCGTTTCCGCAGTCGTACGAGAAGCTGGCGGAGAAGCTGAAGATCGATGTCCCGGTGCTCGTCCGCGGAGTGCTGCGAGGGGAAGAAGACTCTGCTCCGAAGCTTGCGATCTCGAGCATTCAGGCTTTGGAAGACGTGAAGCTGAAACTGCCGGAGTCGCTGCGAATCAGGGTCCCCCTGCACAACCCCGATACTGCGCTGCTCGAAAAACTTCATGCTCTGTTTCTTGGCGCGCCGGGGAAAGGCAAGCTGTTGCTGGACCTTGAAGAGCCGGGGGAGTTCTGCGCCGTGCTGGAACCGCATAACGTGATGGTGGCGGCGGACCGCCTGTTTATCGATCAGGTGGAGGAGTTGGTGGGACGGGGCGCGGTCCGAGTTATTGATTAAGCGGGAGATGCCATACAATCAAAGGGCAGCACCGAAGCATCAAGATACCTATGGCTGAACACGAAGCAAGCAGAGCAACGCACGCTCATCCTGTAGCCGCACCGGTTCCGGAAGCGTGGATTAAGACGGAGCTGGCCCGGCACGCCCAGCGTCCCTATCCGATGGACTTCATCGAAGCACTTTTTACCGACTTCAGCGAGATCCACGGCGACCGCGCCTTCGGCGATGATGCGGCGATGAGCTGCGGCATGGCGTACTTTCATGGCGAGCCGGTTTTGGTGGTCGGCAACCTCAAGGGGCGAACGCTGAAAGAGCGCGTCGCGCGGAAGTTCGGCAGTCCCGATCCAGAGGGCTATCGCAAGGCATTGCGGGCGATGAAGATCGCCGAGAAGTTCGGCCGCCCCATCTTCACTTTTATTGACCTTGCCGGGGCGAATCCCGGTATCGGCGCCGAAGAGCGTGGCCAGGGCGAGGCGATTGCGCGCAACCTGCTGGAGATGTCGCGGTTGCAGGTGCCGACGATTGCCACCATCACAGGCGAGGGCGGATCGGGCGGCGCGTTGGCGCTGGCTGTGGCTGACCGTGTGCTGATGCTTGAGAATGCGATCTATTCGGTGATATCGCCCGAGGGCTGCGCGTCGATCATGTGGAAGGACGCCAGCAAGAAACAGCAGGCTGCCGCTGCTCTCAAATACACGGCGACCGACGTCCAACGGTTAGGCTGTGTCGATGATGTGCTGCCGGAGCCTGAAGGCGGCACGCAGAACGATCCAGCCGCTGCGATGGCTCTAGTTGACGAAAGGCTTCAATACCATCTCGCGAACCTTCGCAGCTTGCCGATTGAGGAACTGCTCGAGCAGCGCTACCAGAAGTTTCGTAACATCGCGCAGTTTTACACCACCGCTTAGCAGTCGATGCAGTACATGGAGTAGCTACCGTTGAAGGCGTTTGATTCGACACCATCAACCCGCTCGGACCGCCCGCTGCAAATTGCGCTCTTTATTACCTCTGCCGCGTGGTTTTTTGCTTCGCAGACGCTGGCGGGTCGTGCGGCAATGGGGCTGTCTGTCCGCTTCAACCTCAGCGATGAACGTCCGCTGCTTGGCGTTCTGTTCCTGCTCTTCCTGTTGTCCATCGGCTTCATCTTTTTGCAGATGATCGCTCATCAGAGCTCCTCGCTGCGAGAGGCACTCGGTCTGCCCCAGCGAGCTACCGCTGTACAGGAGTGGAGCTTGGGCGCGGCGATTGGCTGGGGACTGGTGGTGCTTGCCGTACTGCCGATGGCGCTGGGCGGTACGCTGCACCCCATCTTCTGGGCAGCGCCACGGGCCTTCTGGCTGGTGGTGCTCAATCTGGCCATGCTGGCCGTGAGCGCACTGGTTGAGGAAGTTGCCTTTCGCGGCTATCCGTTTCGACGCCTTATCGAAGTCATTGGTCCGACGTGGGCCACCATTCTGATGTCGACGTTTTTCGGCGTGCTCCACGCCTTCAATCCCGATGCTACGTGGATCAGCGTTCTCATCACTATATTTGCCGGGGTACTGCTATCGATAGCGTGGCTGCGCACCCACGGCCTGTGGCTGGGGTGGGGACTGCATTTTGCATGGAACGCAAGCATGGGAGTGCTGTTCGGCCTGCCGGTGAGCGGGATCGTGGATTTTTCGAGCATTGTGCAGACCCGTGCCATTGGCCGCATCTGGCTTACAGGTGGAGACTATGGGCCGGAGGCCGCCTTTTTTACACTGCTGGTTCTTGCGATTGGTGTCGTGGTGGTGGTCTTCGCCACCCGCGACTACTCGTGGAACTACACGCGCAAGCCCATTATCGCGGCGGGCTATCCGATGGATGTTCCACCGCCGGAAGCGCACACTGCCATGGAGCAGCAAGCGAAGCCGCCATCATTGGTGCAGATTCTGCCCACCACGCCCCAGGAACGTTCAGTGAGCGATCCTCCCGATAGGGTTGGTTCATAAGAAGAGGGTAATGGTTCGTTAAGAGCCTGTTTCGCAAACCTTTTCATTTCCATCCTGATCGGCAGTCTCCTGCCAGCGCAGGCTATTCTCCAGACATGGCATCGTGGGTGCCTGCAATCCCGTACTGAAAAGCAAGTTCCTCCGCTTCCGTCGGAAGGACAACGATAGGCAAAGAAATGCGCTTCTCTTTGGAGCTTAGTTGGGGGTAGGTCGCTCCACATGGTCGATGACAAGGGTCGTGACAGGGCCTTTGCTAGGGACGAGTTTGAGGCCAAGCTGGTCTTGAAGGGCGGAGAAGAGGGACGGTCCGGCGTCTTCGACTCTGCCGTTATCCTGGCCGACCGTGGCGAGGCGATCGGATGCCCAGGTGAGGTGCATATCGTAGAGGGCGGAAAGGTTGGTCTGGTTGATGACGGTGCGATGGAGTTCGTTGGCGAGCATGTCAGTAACTGGGGTGATGGAGATGGTGGTTCCAGTGAAGTCGCCTGTGTTGCTGGTCCAGGTGCCTTTGGAGTTGTCCTGAATAGCGCTGGTTTTCAGCTTCGAACCATGGCGTGCGAGGACGAGGTTGTAGACGGGGAGTTCTTTGGTTTCCGTGTGAGACTTGAGGTTGAAGCGGTCAGTGACGATCTTCACCAGCATCTCGTTGTGCTGCTTATCGGTGAGTTTTCTTAAGGTTGATAGATCGGCGTCGACGATCTTGGCTTTGATGTCGTAGCGATTGGAGTCTGCCCAGGCAGGGAGGCCGGAGATGAGGTCCTGACGGAGGCCGAATGCGAGGCTAACAATCATCTTTACGGTGACGTTGGTGGCGGTGAAAGTGGAACCCTGAGAGCCCCAAGAGGTGCTGTCGGCGTCGAATTTGTGGGGAACGATCGAAACGACGTCGTAGGCTGGCGTGGAGATGGTGGGCGTCTTGGCTGAATCTTGGGCGGGATCGAAGCGGGTGAGAAGGAAGATAGCGAGGAATAAAACAAGATGTTTGCGGCGTGGCATACAGAGTACGAAACAAGTCTCATGCACGGTGACTCCTCGTGTGGCACTTGTGATGCTAAATCAACGGCACGTCTCGGAACAAAGCTACAGGCTGACGGCATCGTATAATTCGGCGCATATCTATATAGAAGCTTCAAGGGGAGAACGTAGTGACGAGAGACGAGGCCTGGAGTCTGGCGAATCATTGGATTGCCGCTTGGAACGATCATGATCTGGATCTGATCCTGTCCCACTATGAGGATGCAATTGAGTTGACCTCACCGTCTGTTGCCCAGCTATTAGGTGCGCCCGATGGCAAGGTGGTGGGAAAGGCAAATCTGAGAGCGTACTTTCAGCGAGGGCTTGAAGCTTACCCAGAACTCCACTTTGACCTTAAGGATGTCCTCGGTGGAGTCAACAGCGTGGTGCTCTACTACACCAACCAAAAGGGAACACATACGGGCGAGTTCATGGAGCTGTCAGCGGTTGGTAAAGTGACACGCGTCATAGCCCATTACAGCGCCTGACAAGAAGACGGCACACGCGTACCGGATAGTCTGTCGAAGTTTTTTCGATGGGACGCAAAAATGTGCCCTAGCCCCTTGCAAATAGTGAATAGAAGGCGCAAACTGCTAGGCATCTGAGGTGCTGCCATGGCACTGCGCAAGCACAGATGGGCTCTCCTTATAGGCTGCCTTCTCCTGTTGGCCGCAACGGTGCGAAGCCAGGTCTTCGTGGTTGGCGAGAAGACTGCCACAGATGGAATCTCCGCTCACTACACGCCTACGCATCTTCCTCTTCCCGATGAACCCATGAAAGAGCGCGGCCGCCGCGAACTGGTGCGAATGCTGGTCGCTGAGCAAGGCTTTGCGCACTGTGCCCTGCCGATGGGAGCCGGTCTTACCCTTCGTGCCAATGGGCCAATCGAAACCAACGACGCTGCGTATAAGGAGATGATCTACAAGAAGGGAGAGTCTGCTGCTCCCGGTGACCGTGTTGTGGTGACTGCGCTGACCGTCAAGGGCGACCGCATTATTCTGGACTTCAATGGAGGGCCGTATGAGAAGCATCGCTTCCTGCGGCATATTCAGTTCAATGACAATCCTGTCGTTGCCGATACCGGTCAAGAGGCGACAGGTTCTCGCGTGAGCCTGGTCTTTGAGGGCTTCGTGCCTGACGTATCGGCCCCCGAGGTGAAATCACTGCTGGCGCCGGTCATTGATTTCGGCGTCAAGACTACGGAGCAGGCCTACGCGAATACGCTTCCTCCGCTGGTGAAGCAGGCGGTCGATGTGCACGAGGTTCTGGTGGGGATGAACCATCGCATGGTGCTTGCCGCCCTGGGCGAGCCGGAGAGCAAGATCCGAGAGAAGCAGAGTGGCGACGGGAGCGGCGCAATATACGAAGAGTGGATCTATGGCCACGAGCCTCAGACGATCCATTTCGTGAAGTTTGTCGGCGACCGGGTTACCGTCGTCGAGATCGCCGAACTTGGCAAGCCTCTTGATATTCATGACAAGGATGAGATGGGTGGCTATAACCCGCCACCGCCCACACGCGAGGTAGCTATGGGCGACCAGGAGCCCGGTAACTCCGCCAATGGGCAAGCTCCGCCACCGACGTTGCGCAAACCCGGAGAATCGGTGCCGTCCGGAGGCTCCGGTAAAGTGCAGTTTCCGACTGCCAGCCAGCCGACCGTTCCCGGTGTGGGGGTTCCCGCGACTGGTTCCCCCTCGGACCCGCATCTCCTTTAATGCTTCAGTCGTGTAAACTCTTTGAAGAGCCTCAATCGCAGTTCTTCTCCTCCGATTCCCGCCGCGGCCTGTCCCGGATAATCTTTACGAGAAGTTCCGGATGGTTTCGATGCAGCCTGCCACCAGAATGGCGGAACATCGGTCCTCCAGCGCGCGAGCCGAAACATTCGCACCAGGGAGAGCAGAATTATGGCGAAGATTGCCAAGACCGGCGACCGTAAAAAGGTCATGGATACGAACAAGAGCACGGATTGCCCGAAGTGCTCCAAACCGACCCGCATCGTCAAGCGCGTGAAAGACCGTGAGCGCGGAACGCCGGGTGGAGTCTATATCTCCTGCTCGGCGTGCGACTTCTTCGAAAAGCTGTAAAACAAACGAGACAAATTTGAATCTGACTGTAAACAAAGGGCCCGATTCGGGCTCTTTGTCGTGTGGTATACGCAACTTTTTTGTAGCGGATTATTAATCGTTTTTGAACCATGAAACATACCTCCTTTCCATGTTGGGCTGCGTCGAACCAAAGTCGTACAACAATTTATCGTTGCAGCTCTTGACGACCGTCTGTTCCGAAGGGCAGACTCTACAACTGGAAAGCAGGAAACCAGCGTTATGACGACCTCATCTGTAGTATCTTCACCGGGTTCAAGTTTTGCTTCTTTACCGCATTTTGACCGTCCTACCTTTCTGATGTGTGCCCCGGAATGGTATGACGTGAACTACGTCATCAATCCCTGGATGGCAGGCAATCTTCATCAATCCTCACGAGATACGGCATTTGCTCAATGGAAGACGCTGCATCAGCATCTTCAGCAGATTGCCGATGTGCGCCTGCTCCATCCACGGCAAGGATCGCCGGACATGGTCTTTGTCGGCCACACCGCCCTGGTGCAGCACGGTGTTGCAGCCGTCTCCAGCTTCGCCCATCCACAGCGCCAGACGGAAGAGGCCCATCTGCGCCGGTGGTTTCAGGATGCAGGATTCTTAGTATGGGAGACACCTCGCGAGACTGCTTTTGAAGGCGAAGGGGATGTTGTGTTCGACGCGGCTGGTGGGCGGCTGTGGGCGGCTCATGGATCGCGGACCTGCAAGCAGAGCCACAAGCATGTTGCCGATGCGTGGCATACCCCGGTGACCTCGCTGCATCTGGTCGATCCACGTTTCTATCATCTGGATCTTTGCTTTGCGCCGCTCAGCGGCGGAGAGCTGCTCTATTTCCCCGAAGCGTTCGATGCCTCATCGCTGGCCAAGATCGAAGCAGCTTTCAGCGCGGACAAACGCATTGCGGTCAGCGAGAGTGAAGCCACCCAGTTTGCGTGCAACGTCATCAACGTGGGTAAGCATATCCTGATGGGTAAGGTCGAAACTGATTTGGCGCAACGCCTTCGCAATCAAGGATATGAGGTGGCAGAGTTAAACCTCAGCGAGTTCATTCGCGGCGGAGGTTCTGCAAAATCAGTGGTTTTGCGTTTAAGCGATATGAATGTCACTCATGGTTCTGCTGTAAAAGCATAATTCGAAAGGATTAAAGCGCAGGGCTGTCGCGAATCAGCGACAGCCCTGTGCTTTTTCCGTTTATGAAGAAATGTGCGTAGCTGGAGCGATGGCTAGCAGGCAGCTTCTATCTCTTTGAGGATCGCTTCGGCGGCTTCAGCGGGATGAGCGGCCTGAGTAATGGGGCGGCCAACGACCAGCATGGACGCTCCGCGCTCAATCGCGGTACGAGGAGTGGCAATACGCTTCTGGTCGCCGATGTCGCTGCCGGTGGGACGAATTCCGGGAATGACTAGAAGGGCATCCTTGCCTAACTCGGCTCGCAGTGTGCCCACCTCTTCGGCGGAGGATACAAGCCCATTGATGCCGGAACTCTGCGCCAGCTTTGCCAGACGCAGGACCTGTTCGGCAGGGGTGGAGTTGACGCCCGTAGCGGTGAGTTGTGCCGCGTCCATGCTGGTGAGGACGGTGACGGCGAGCAGGCGGGGAGAACCGTAGGCGGTTGCAGCTTCTGCTGCGGCGGCCATCATGGCTGGGCCACCGGAGGCGTGAAGTGTGAGTAAGGAGGCTCCAGCCTGGGTGGCGGAGCGGACAGCTCCGGCTACTGTATTGGGAATGTCGTGGAGCTTGAGGTCGAGGAAGACATTGAAACCGCGATTGCGGAGGGTCTCGACGAGGGAGTTGCCGGTGGCGTAGTAAAGCTCCATGCCAACTTTGAACCATTGGCAGGTGCCGGAGAGCTGGTCTACCAGGTCGAAGGCGGCTTTGGCTGTGGGGAAGTCGAGGGCGACGGCGAGGCGGTCTTTTGTCGAGGGGCTCACGTTAATAAGTCTAACTGGGTTTGTTGTTCGGGATAAACGGTGGTGATATGCACCGTTTATCCCATTCCTAATAGGGCTCTTTATTTGATAGGGTCCATGACGACTGCGACGTCCAGGCGCCTTGTACTGCCGGGGATATCGAGCGAGCCCAGCACCAGCGGTTTGCCTGCGGTCAGGAACGATGTCCCTTCCAGGATGGTCTGCCGGATGATCGGGTCCTGCGGTCCCACTCCTGAGGGCTGGTCCGCTACGCTCGATTGCTCCACCTTGGAACGCAGCCTTATGGCATCGGCGGACTCATCCAGCAACACATCGAAGTTAAGGCCTGTGTCAATATAGGTTACCTGTGTCGATGTACCCGACTTTGCGTTATCGTAAGACCCAGTCACGATGGGTGTTCTGCTGCCTTGCTTGAGTTGGGTCCTCTCCCCCGAAATCACAACCATCGATAAATGTTGCGTCCCAATGCTCTTGGCTCCATCCAGCTCGGTAATGGTATAGGTCAGGCGATAGGCCTTCTTTGGCCGGTCAAGGTCTTTGATGATCTTTTCGGCGATTGCCATGTCATCAGCGGTGCATCGGACGACAATAGCATTTTGTCCGGGAACCAGCAGGATTTTATCTGAGGAAGTAAGAATATTGCGAAGGGTGGTTGCTATTTCATTGGCATCATTCGCCATGCCGCCGAAGTTGTTATCGGATCGGTTGAAGGTGTTGAGGTAGAAGGTTCGGACCGACTCATCCCCTGGCTTCGCGGCAGCAGGCGCAGATTGCGCCAATGCGCCAAGCGTACCGAGTGTTAAGGCCAAGGCCATCCCCAGAATTCCGTTTGCAAGTTTCATTGTCCATCTCCCTCTTCCGTGGCAGTTCGATTCCATTCCTTCTCCTTTTTGAAACTTCGATTTTATGGTCAAGATTTGTTCATCGCTTCTTGCGCCAATTTCTTCTTGTCCGCTTGCTCTTTGGTGAATCGCTTAAAGAACCTGTCGAACTCTGCTCTTTTCTGCTCGTCTTGCGCAGCCCACTTCGCGGGATCGATCGCAGCCAGCTCTTCGGGGGTGCGCGTGCGGACGAAACGCACCAACAGCTTCTCCTGCTCGGTCAGTGGCAGGGGAGGAGCAGGGCGACTGGGGGCGTTCATCTCCCGCACGGCCAGCGCCTCCTCGGGATCGATGACCTCCAGCCTTCTCGGCTTTGGCGTGCGTGGCGACCGGGTAACGATTGCAGGCCTCTGCGTCTCTACGCTTTCGGCCACTGTCGCTGAAGGCGAGGGAGGCAGCGGTGTCGAGGGAATTGCCTTCGCGGATTGCATGGGAGCGTATCGCCGCTGATGGATAGCCGGAACCGCCAGAACGAGCGCGACGACGCCTGCCAGCACAGCCGCATAAGCCATTGGCTTGGCGGTAATCCCGTGCCGGATTGCCGCTAGCCAGTCCCGTCGAGAACGAGCCGCCCCCTGGTTCTGGACCGCATCAAGGATGCGGCGCTCCATTCCTGCTGAAGCTTCGGCATCTCTTAGACCTGCCAGCACCTTTTCAATTGCCTGATCGGAATCCTTCATCGCCTGGTTTCTCCTTTCCCTAGCCGTTCGCGCAGTCGTGTCCGTGCCCGGAAGAGCAGTGCGCGAACCGCCGACTCGCTTCGCCCCAATACCTCTGCCATCTCTGCCGTTTCCAACTCTTCGATTGCCGAGAGCAGAAGGGCATGGCGCTCTCCCCTTGGCAGCCTCTCCATCTCGCGCAGGACGGAGCCGATACGCTGCGCTTCGTCGAGCGCCCTGTCGGCGGGTACGCTGCTTGCGGCCAGCGTCCCGGCAAAGACCTCGTCAAGTTGATCCGGCCGAATGCGGCGACGGCGGTCGAGGGCGAGGTTCCACGCGATGCGGACCAGCCATACCCGCATGTCGCGCACCTCGGGCAGGGAGTTGCGGTGCTCCAGAACGCGGACGAAAGCATCCTGCACCACGTCCTCGGCTTCCGTCCGACTGCGCAGGACGGAGTGGGCCACGCGGAAGAGCAGCGAGGAGTATGTCTCCACGAGAGCCGCGAGATCGACCTCCGACCGCGCACTCTCCATGGACCCCAAAGCCAAACTGTATCCCTCGAACGACGCCATAAGTCTCTTCTATGCTGACAGACGCAAGGGAACTGTTTGCGCTCGAAAATATTTGGCGCAGTTGTGCCAGGGAATCAAGGGCGATCTATATAGATAATGGAAAAGGGCACGACGGAAGCCGTGCCCTTCAGGGTGTGATCGAAAGAGAGTTTTAGAGGCTATTCGCCATAGTGACCGTTAGGCATGACCGGAATCTGGAGTTGGGCCAGAAGCTCCTGGGCGAGCTTGGGGTCGCCTCCACGTACCGGCTCCAGCTTGACCTTGCCTAGCCCGTGGATGCCTACGGCTTTGGCGGCAGCGTAGGAGAGGTCGATGACGCGGTCTTCAGGAACCGGACCGCGATCGTTCACGCGGACAAAGATGGACTTGTGATTTCTGAGGTTGGTGACCCTGATCCAACTGCCGAGGGGCAGGCTGCGGTGGGCGCAGGTGAGGGCGTACATATTGAAGGGTTCGCCGTTGGCGGTGGTGTGGCCCTGGAAACGGGTGCCGTACCAGGAGGCTTCGCCGATCTGGTACCAGTGATGCGCCTTTGCCTTGTGCCCGGACTGGGTTGCAGATTCTTTTGCGGCCGGAGCAGGATCGCTGGCTGCGGATGCCGCGACACCGAAGGCCATCATCAGAGTGACGACGACAACTCCGCCTTTCATCAAAGTGACCTTGCGGTCGCGTATTGTGGAAGGAATCAGTTTCATGCAATCTCCACTCCTTATTGTCTTGAGTTGAACCAGCTAAGTCAAACCCCAGGAGCAGTTTAAGTGGCAAAGTCGCTTGCCGGATCCAAATGTTTGTGCTAAAGGAATATGAGATGCGGCAGGCCGCTAATCGCCCGGATTAGGGGCTTTTAATGCTCGATTTATCCTCTTTGGGACGTTTTGACCGTATGCTGTAATTTTTTGAGAAAGTTACTGAAAAAGGCTCTTTTTTGGCTTTTCCCTCCAAAATGCGGACCGTGCTGACGATTGCCGGGTTCGATCCTTCCTCGGGCGCCGGGGTGACGGCGGACCTGATGGTGTTTGCGGCGCATGGCCTTTTTGGTACTTCGTGCATTACCAGCTTGACGGTGCAGTCGACGGTTGGGGTGCTGACAGCGCATCCGATACGTCCGGAGACAGTAAAAGAGACGCTCGATTGCCTGCACGGCGACCTGCCTGCTGCAGGTATCAAAATTGGGATGCTCGCGACGGAGGAGACCGTTGCCGTGGTGGCCGACTTTTTGGGAGAGCTAAAAGACAGAGGGCAGCGGGTACCGGTGGTGCTTGATCCCGTGCTGCGGTCGAGCTCGGGCAGGGAACTGCTGGATGAGGCTGGAGTTACGATGTTGCGGGAGAGATTGCTGCCGCTGGTGGACTGGGTGACTCCTAATATAGATGAGCTGGGGATTTTGACGGGGAGCCGAGTCGTGGAACGGGGTGATCTGCCGGGAGCGACTCGAGTGCTTCAGGGGGAGTATGGCGGATTGAATGTTCTGGCTACGGGAGGGCACTTGGAGCCTCCGGATGATTTTCTGCTCACTACGGCTGGCGGGACGTGGTGGCTGCCGGGAGCGCGGGTCGATTCGACCTCGACGCATGGGACGGGGTGTGCGCTTTCGAGCGCTCTGCTAAGCGGTCTGGTGCAGGGCAAGAGTGCTTATGAGGCCGCGGTGAGCGCGAAGATCTATGTCGCCGAGGCGATTCGGACGGCTGCCGGGCTGGGACATGGGCGAGGACCGCTGAATCATCTTTGGCCGCTGGAGTAATTTCAGGGATGACGGGTGAGTGGCAGTGCAAAGATTATCGCGATCGCGAGTGCTGGAAGCTCCTATAATTTCGAATTGCCGGTGACTTCTTCTTCAAGAGGGATTTCCTTTATGCGTCTCGTACATGCTTCTACGTTTGCCATTGCTTTTGTTCTTCTGGTTCCTGCGTTTTTGGGCGCGCAGGCGCAAGGGGATGGTTCGCGCTCGGTCGCCGATGGCGGCATCTCGGTAGCAGGTTGGACAGGGCAGATCGACGCCAATGCTGCGAAGGCGGGAAAGACGATCAAGGATGCCAAGCTCTCAGAAGAGGGCAAGGTGCTGCATGTGACGACCGGGCCGGCGGTGTCGTATTGGACTCCCGCGGACACAGCGTCGGGCGACTACACGGTAAGCGCGACCTTTAATGAGCCGAAGTACATGAACCTGAACAGCCACCCTCATCCATATGGTGTCTTTATCGCCGGTAACGATATGGGGACGGATCAGCAGAGCGATCTTTACTGCGCAGCCTATGGCAATGGCACCTTTATTGTGCGGGGATTCGGACCGGCGCCATTTCAGATGAATGGGCGGAGCGGAGAGTCGGATGCGGTGCACAAGGCCGCAGGGGTGGGGCAGCCGGTGACGCAGACGATCGCACTTTCAGTGAAGGGCAGCAAGGTGGAGTGCGCCATCAACGGTACCGTGGTTGCGAGCTACGACAAGTCCGAACTGGTGACGGCGGGAAAGCTGAAGTCGACCGATGGGGTCTATGGGATTCGCTTTGCGCATAACACCGAGGGTACCGTGACCGACTTGAAGGTGACAAAGCCGTAGTTGCGTGGGCGGAGAGGGTTCCATTTCGGAACTGCAAATGTTTGCAACTAGCTGATTTACATTGACTAACATGGCGTCAATGGTGAAAAATCCTTCTGCTGTCAGAATCTCAGGCTAATGCCACAGGTAGCGATGCCGATGAAGACTCTGATGGAGGATTTCATTGGCATGGCTCTGACTGCACTCTTTCCCGATGCTGCCCAAATGAGACGCACCGCCGTCTTGCACGACGCCGAAACTGCGAAGCGAGTAATTCGCAGGCGGCCCACTCAGGTACAGGGACAGGCGCTTGAAAAACTGGGGCGCGCCATTGAGTATCTGATGGACTCGCGAATGGCCTTGATCGATGAGCCTTCGACTAAAGCAGATGCAGAAGCGTTGGAGGTTCTGATGCGGTTGAGCCGGTGCGTCTTCTCGGAGTGCAAGGAGATCGTTCCCGTGAGACGGCGCCTGAAGGCGTGGGCGCTGGCCAAGCTCGTTAGAGCCTGAGGGTATTTGCTACCTTTAAAGAACGATGCCTCTTACGCTTGTTCTTAACGGCCAGTCCCGCACCTTCGATACACTTACGCAGCCCGCAAATCTTGATCTTGTCATCGCAGAACTTGGGCTGAAAGGGGATCGCGTCGCGGTTGAGCACAATGGCACGATCGTTCCGCGGAGTGCGTGGGCTCAGACCGAGGTTGCGGCAGATGACCGGCTGGAAGTCGTCCACTTTGTGGGTGGCGGAAGCCAAGGGCAAAACTAGACGGAGCGTCCGGCGATGAGATCGCTGAGAACGGTCTCCCACTGATCGCCGTAGTCTTTCCAGCCGCCTAGGCTTTGAACACGCCGAAGGGCTGCTTCACTCATTCTTGATTGCAGGGCCGGGTCATCGGCTAGCTGCTGCATCCTTTCGGTGAGAGCAGCAACATCGCGAATGGGGACAATGAAGCCTTCAACGCCATCGGTGAAGAGGTCTTCACCGCCAGTGTTGGTCGAGCAGAGAACGGGGCAGCCGCAGGCGAGGGCCTGTCCCTGAACCAGAGCGAGACCTTCTTCGAGGCTGGGAAGAACCATGACGTGGCTGGTGCTCATGAATCGGGCCAGCGTCTCCTGATTGACCGACCCTAAAAATTCCACGTTCTCGCGAGGTAGACGATTGAGAACCGTCTTGAGATCGGGATTGAGCGCTCCAACGACGCGGAGACGCTTTGCCGGATGACGGAGTTTGGCAAAGGCTTCGAGCAGGTAGGGAACTCCTTTGCGCAGGCCAACGGAGCCCGCGAAGAGAACTTCAAAACGGTCGGATGGCGGTTCGCCGGTGCGGGTGAAGCGTTCGAGCCGGACACCATAGGGGATGACGCGGAGCTTTTCTGCCGGGATGCCCATTTCCACGAAGGAGCGGGCAGCGAAGCGCGAGGGAACGGTGATGGCGTCCGCCATCTCGTAGATCTTCTCTTCGCGAATGGTGTCGCGGATGTCGGAGATAGGACGCTCAACACCCCAGCGACGATACTCGTCGGCGACGAGCTGCTCCTGATAGCGCTGGTGCGATGAGCCGCGATCACAGATAAACTTGCCGCCGCGCTGCTGGACGAGCCGTCCGGTTTTGAGCCCGGCACCAGAGAGAGCGATAAAGGCGTCGCAGGGAGGGATGCGGCGGAGTGTCCACTCATCGAAGGAGAGCGCGTTGACGTAGCCCAGTTGATCGCGCAGCCAGCGGGAGTCGACACGGGAACGAAGGACGAGCATCTCGGGCGCGTGGAACCAGGGAAAAGTCTTTACTTTGGCGTGATCGAGGCCCTCGCGCTTCAGTCGCGCCCAGGGCCAGGTGGAGTAGATGGCTTCGAGGTGGCCGCGGCGCTCGAGTTCGCGCGCGAGTTCGAAGTGATGGAAGACGCCAAAGACAGCCTGAACAATTCGCATGAGGGCTCGGGAGGAGGACTGAGTCGATAGTACCAAAGCGAGGGAAGTGGGAGATTGGCTGGGATTTTGGGGTAACGTTTTCCAGAGGCGATTTTTAAGGCGCTTCGCACCTTTCTTGATGTATTCTTCCCCAGACACCCGGAGCCATAATGAAACGATTTAGTATTGCCATTCTCGCGCTTATCTCTGCGTCTGCACTCGGTCAATCGAAGCCTTCTGCTTATCTCGACCCATCGTTGCCGGCGGCTGTGCGCGCTCACGATGTGGTCTCGAAGATGACGCTCGACGAGAAGGCATCGCAACTCGAAGATTGGGCCACGGCGATCCCGCGGTTGGGGATCCCTGACTATCAGACGTGGAGCGAGGCGCTGCACGGCGTGGCGAACTCTGGATTTGCCACCGTGTTTCCTCAGGCGATTGGTATGGCCGCGACATGGGACCCGTCGATGGTGCATGAGATGGGCGATGTCATCTCGACGGAGGGCCGCGCGAAGTACAACGAGGCGCAGCGGGAAGGGAACCATCGCATCTTCTACGGGCTGACCTTCTGGTCGCCGAATATCAATATCTTTCGCGATCCGCGCTGGGGTCGGGGGCAGGAGACCTATGGCGAAGACCCGTTTCTGACCAGCCACATGGGCGACGCATTTGTTCAGGGTGTACAAGGGGACGACCCTGCGCACCCGGTTGCCATTGCGACAGCCAAGCATTTCGCGGTGCATAGCGGGCCTGAATCACTGCGGCACGTCTTCAACGTCGATGTCAGCCCACGCGATCTGGAAGAGACCTACCTGCCCGCGTTCCGCTCGCTGGTTGTGGATGGTCATGTGAAGTCGGTGATGTGCGCCTACAACGCCATTGATGGCACCGCTGCGTGTGCCAACAAGATGCTATTGCAGGACCACCTGCGCGGAGCGTGGGGCTTCAAGGGCTTTGTCGTATCGGACTGCGCCGCCATTGTCGATGTCACGCACGGGCATCACAATGCGCCGGACATTATGCACGCTGCGGCGATCTCAATCGAAGCCGGCACTGATCTATCGTGCAGCATCTGGTCTCCGGGATTTAATACACTGGCCGATGCCGTTCGGAAGGGCGTGGTCTCCGAAGATCTTTTGACGCGTTCCGCGGAGCGCTTGTACACAGGACGCTTTGAGCTTGGCATGTTTGGCGCACCGGGATCGAGTCCCTACGACAAGATACCGTTCTCTGAAGACGCTTCCGAGGAGCACCGCCAGGTTGCCTTGAAGGCAGCGGAAGAGTCGATGGTGTTGTTGAAGAACAATGGCGTGCTGCCGCTACGCCAGACGGTGAAGAACATCGCCGTGATTGGACCGACTGCCGATCTTCTGGCTTCGCTGGAAGGAAATTACAACGGCGTGGCGCTGCACCCGGTCTCTCCGCTTGATGGGATTGCCAAACAGTTTCCCGGAGCGAAGATTCATTATGCCCAAGGCTCCATGCTGGCCGATGGCGTTGGCGTGCCGGTGCCGCGTACGGTCTTTGGCTCTGGATTGCGCACCGAATATTTTGCCACCTCCGATTGGACGGGACGGCCAGTTGCGGTGAGTACCGAGCCGGAGGTCCAGTACGACTGGCGTGATGCCGTGCCGAACCCGGAGATCCATACCCACAACTACTCTGTTCGCTGGAGCGGCAAGATGAGCGCGCCAGCGGCAGGAAAGTACACTTTCATCTTTGAGGGAGGCCCGCCCTTTCCCTATTCCCCGAAGGAGTCGTACCGGTTTGTGCTCGACGGCAAGGTGCTCTCCGAGGGGCGCCTCGACGGCGGCAAACTCGACATGGGAGCGTTCACGGTGGCCAAGGGGGCGTCGCCTTCGGCTCCGCCGGTGATGACCGGCTCTCGCCCGGCACGGATTGAAGTGACGTTCAACGATACAAAGGCTCATGACTTCCAGCTTGAATATAGCCACTCTGGCGACCGTGCCGGAGGAAGCGCTGTGCTCAAGTGGGAGACCCCTGCACAGGTTCAGATTGACGAAGCAGTTGCCGCGGCAAAGGCGTCTGACGTTGTGCTCGCCTTTGTCGGGCTTTCGCCACAGTTGGAAGGCGAAGAGATGCCCATCAAGATCAAGGGCTTCGATGGCGGCGACCGCACCAGCATCGATCTGCCTGAATCGCAGAAGCAGATGCTCGAAGCTGTGGCAGCAACAGGGAAGCCGGTCATCGTCGTATCGCTGAGCGGCAGTGCGCTGGCGCTCTCGTGGGCGAAGGAACATGCGGCGGCAGTTTTGCAGGCATGGTATCCGGGAGTGGCGGGTGGCACAGCGATTGCCCGCACGCTGGCTGGAGAGAACAATCCTGCTGGCCGTCTGCCGATCACCTTCTATGCCAGTACCGATGATCTTCCTGCCTTCACGGACTACTCCATGAAGAACCGGACCTATCGCTACTTTACGGGCAAGCCGCTCTGGGGATTTGGCTATGGCTTGAGCTATTCCAGCTTCCGCTACGGGCCGGTGAAGCTGTCATCTTCTTCCGTGACTGCCGGACAGCCATTGACTGCGACCGTCAGCGTGACGAATACCAGCGCACGGGCAGGCGATGAGGTTGTCGAAGCTTATCTCAAGACGCCACAAGTCGATGGTCCTGAGCGCTCGCTGGTCGGCTTCAGGCGAGTTCACCTGAAAGCCGGAGAAAGTCGCCAAGTCTCTCTGGAGCTGAGTCCGCGTTCGCTCTCGGGCGTCGATGAAAAGGGACAGCGTTCGATTCTTGCTGGCGAATACCGGCTGAGCGTCGGATCGACACAACCTGCGGAGACAACGCGTAAGTCAGAGACAACCTTCGATATTCATGGCACAGCCGCGCTTCCAAAGTAAATCGCCTAGTCGCAGTCGGAGGCTGTAGTTGCGGTTCAGAAGATTCTGTCGGTTTTGCCGCTAAGAGATCGTCAGGCAGTCCGCTGTAGACTTGGTTAAAGTTCACTGGCGAGGTGGATCCATGCCAAACTACACGAAGACTGCCGAGGCGATCTCTCGGCTTTCTCCAGAGGAATTCAAGGTCACCCAACAAAGCGGGACCGAGCGGCCCTTCGAGAATGCCTATTGGGATCATGATGAGCCCGGTTTGTATGTCGATATCGTATCGGGCGAGCCGCTGTTTTCGTCACTCGATAAATTTCACAGCAACTGCGGCTGGCCAAGTTTCACTAAGCCGGTTGAGCCAGAGAATGTGGACGAACGGTCTGATAGCAGCCATGGAATGAAGCGGACCGAGGTTCGGTCGCTCCACGGCGACAGCCACCTCGGTCATGTCTTTGATGATGGACCCAAAGACGCCGGTGGCTTGCGCTATTGCATCAACTCTGCTTCGCTGCGTTTCATTGCTCTTGATGAGCTTGAGAGCGAAGGTTACGGCAGCTATCTCAACCTGTTTGAGTCTCAGAAAGGGAAGTGACGACAATGGCCTCATCCAACGAACATGCAATTCTTGCCGGCGGCTGTTTCTGGGGAGTGCAGGATTTATTGCGCCGCTATCCGGGCGTCATCTCTACGCGCGTCGGATACACGGGCGGTGACGTCTCGAATGCGACCTACCGCAATCACCATGGCCATGCCGAAGCGATTGAGATCGTCTTCGACCCTGAGAAGCTTTCTTACCGTCGACTTCTGGAATTCTTTTTTCAGATTCACGATCCGACGACTTTGAACCGTCAAGGAAACGATACGGGGACAAGCTATCGCTCGGCGATCTTTTACACGACCGACGAGCAGCGGAAAATTGCCGAAGAGACCATCGCCGATGTCAACGCCTCCGGGTTGTGGCCAGCCAAGGTGGTGACGGAGGTCGCCCCAGCGAGCGATTTCTGGGAGGCTGAGCCGGAGCATCAGGATTATCTGGAGCGCATTCCGAATGGATACACCTGCCACTTCATCCGACCGGGCTGGGTGCTTCCACGACGAACCAAGTGAACGCTACTGAGAGATAGGCTCGAATTTCAAGGGTGGCGTACACTTGGAGGGATAACTACGCGAACAGAAAGATTACGCCAAACTGTTCCGACGCATGACGGTCCCGGAGGGATCGGTGTCGAATGCCCTCTTCCCAAGTACAAAGCCCGTCGCTTAGAAGCGCATCACCCGAGATTCCAGTCGTGGCGATTGGCGCATCGGCAGGCGGCCTGGAAGCTCTTACGGCGATTCTCCGTGCTCTTCCCACTGATATCGCCATGGCATTCATGCTGATTCAGCATCTTGACCCTAAGCGCCATAGCATTTTGCCAGAACTGCTCTCGAAGGCGACCAGGATTCCTGTGCTGGAAGCCATCGATGCTATGAAGATCGAGTCGAATCGCGTCTATGTAATGCCGAGCAATGTTGATATTTCCATTACCGATGGCCACTTTGGGCTGACGCCGCGAATCCTGGATCACAAGCAGCATTTGCCTATCGACATCTTCATGCGCTCTCTGGCGGATGTTCGCAAAAGCCAGGCCATCGGCGTCATTCTCTCAGGTACCGCCTCGGACGGCACCGCGGGGGTTGAAGCAATTCGCGCCGAAGGTGGGGTGACCTTCGCGCAGGATCCCGAGACAGCGAAGTTCGACGGCATGCCTCGGAGCGCGATTGAATCCGGCTGCATTGATTTCGTTTTACCTCCCGAGAAGATTGCGGCGGAGTTGTCCTGGATGAGCAGTCATCCCAACGCCCGGAGAAAATCGGTTGATTCGCTGGAAGAACCAAAGGACGATGACCACGTTTTCGATTCAATCTTGAGACTGGTGAGCACTTCGCAAGGCGCCGACTTCACCAAATACAAACCCAACACCATTCATCGGCGTACCCAGCAGCGGATGGCCGCTCTCAGCATCGTTTCCCTTGCAGCCTATCTCACTTATCTCGGAGAGCATCCGGAAGAGGTGGCAACCCTCTCAAATCACGTTCTGATTCCGGTAACAGAGTTCTTTCGCAATCCAGAGGTCTTTGAGGACCTTGCAAGTACGGTTTACCCGGCGATTGTTGGAGAAAGGGCAGATGGAACGCTCCGTATATGGGTAGTCGCCTGCTCCAGCGGAGAAGAGGTGTATTCGCTGGCGATAACCTTGCTGGAATTTCTGGGTGCAAGAGCAGATCGTATCCGCATTCAGATCTTTGGCACGGACATTAGTGAGAAGGTGATTGCGAAAGCCCGCTCCGGCACCTACACCGACAGTGCCATGAAGAATGTCTCAGCGGACCGCATCGCAAGGTTTTTCACAAAAGTAGCGAGCGGATACCGGGTTAACAAAGCGATCCGCGATCTATGTGTCTTTGCGCGTCAGGATGTCACCAAGGACCCGCCATTTTCAAGCCTGGATCTTATCTCGTGCCGAAATTTCCTGATCTACGTTCAACCGGAGCTGCAGGAAAGAATCATCTCGACCTTCCACTACGCCTTGAATTCATCTGGATTTCTGCTGTTGGGAAATGCCGAGAGCGCAGCCTCTTATCCGCAGATATTCACGCCGCTCAATAAGAAGAGCAAGATCTATTCCAAAAAGGTTGGCAACCACCGTCAACAGCGCATGTTCAAGACAAGCAGGACTCCCATTCAAGCGACTGCATTGCCCGTAACGAAAGCGCAACCCATCAGCCGCGCCAGCCAGAATGAAGCGGAGCTGCAACAACTCGCAGATCGAATCGTGCTGAAGGAGTGCGCCCCGCCGGGTGTGATCGTGAACGACACCCTCGAAATCCTCCAGTTTCGCGGGCGAACCAGCCCCTACCTGGAGCCTGCATCAGGACGTGCGAACCTCAACATCCTGAATATGGTCCGCGAAGAGCTTGCCATCGCCCTGCGTACCACCATTGCCTTGGCCAGAAAAAGAGCTGTTCCAGTCAAGAAAAATGTCATTTTTGAACACGGCAATAAGAAGCGTGCAGTACATTTGTCCGTGGTTCCCATGGATGAACTGGCTTCCGGGATGGGGCGGTGTTATCTCATCCTCTTTGAAGACGCAGCCCTTCCGATCGAGCCGCATGACAAAACGGGTTCGCGCCTGCCTTTGAAGGCAAGCGATGTTGCTCGGAAAGCACTCCTTGAACAGAAGCGTGAATTGCAAGCAGCACGCTCTCTGCTGAAGGAACACCTGGGAGCGCAAGAGGCGCTGCGCGAAGACTATCAGTCTGCAAACGAAGAGATGCTCTCCGCGAATGAAGAGCTGCAAAGCACAAATGAAGAGCTGGAAACCTCGAAAGAGGAGCTGCAAGCTACCAATGAAGAACTGAATACGGTCAACGATGAGTTGAACAGCAACAATTCCACCCTTCACCTGCTTGGCAATGACCTGAAGAATCTGCTCGAAAGCACCGTAATTCCTATCGTGATGGTGGATAAGGGCCTGTGTATACGTCGCATGACTCCTACGGCGGAGACCGTCTTTAAAGTGCTTCCCTCGGATATCGGACGGCCCATTACCGATATCAGGCCGGACCTCGACGTTGATTTGAAACCATTGCTTACAACCGTTCTTCGGGATGTGGTGAACCTCGAACGAGAGGTGCAGGATCAGCATGGCCATTGGTATCGGCTGCAGATAAAACCCTACAAAACGCTCGATGACCGCATCGATGGCGCGGTCTTGATCCTCATGGATATCAATGTCATCAAGAAGCGCAATCAGGAACTGGTGCTTGCGGGCGAGTTTACGAAGTCCATTATCGATACCATGCCGGAGCCTGTGCTGGTATTGAGCGCCGGCTTGCGTATAGTGATGGCCAATCATGCGTTTTACCAAGCCTTTGAAGTGGAGCCAGAGGCAACTCTGAATCAACTTGTCTATAACCTTGGGGATGGACAGTGGAATAAGCCTGACTTGCGAGTTCTGCTGGAGGAAGTTCTGCCGCACGACAGAAATTTCTTGAATCATGAAGTCATCTACGACTTCCCGGGCATCGGCTGGAAATCCTTCATGCTAAGCGGGCGCTACATGGTGCAGGAGCCGGATACGGCCCCCCTGATTCTCTTGTCGCTCACGGATATGACCAAACGAAAGAAGATCGAAGTTGCGCTGATTCAGGCAGAGAAGCTGGCGATTGCGAGCCGTCTGGCGGCGACGATCGCTCATGAGATCAACAACCCGCTGGAGGCGATTACGAACCTTCTTTATCTCGCCTCGACCGGCGATGATGCAGCAGCCACAAAATTATATGCAGCCCAGGCGCTCGAAGAGGTAGCGCGCGTGTCCCACATCACGCAGCAAACCCTCAAGTTCTATCGGCAATCTACGGCTCCATCGTCGGTGCAGGTCTCCGAGATTCTGGATTCTCTACTGGTGCTGTACCACGGAAGGCTACTGGCCAATAACATCTCGGTCCATCGCCAATATAGAGAAGGACCGCCAGTCCTGTGTCTGGCAGGAGATCTTCGTCAGATCTTTGCGAATATCATCGGGAACGCGGTCGATGCGATGAAGTCGGGAGGCTCGCTCACCATCCGGGTAAGCGCATCGTTCGATTGGCGTAATCAGGAACGACGCGGCGTACGCACTACAATTGCCGACTCCGGCACAGGGATGGACACGAACACGCTCCGCAAGATGTTCGAGCCGTTCTTTACGACCAAAGGCGAAACAGGCACCGGGCTTGGGATGTGGGTATCCGCTCAACTTGTCGAACGCCTGCAAGCCGATCTGCGGGTATCGAGCACGATGCGTCCAGGCAGGAGCGGTTTCGCCTTCTCCCTGTTCTTACCCCTTGAGTTGTCGAAATAGAGAGATCGCTACGCTCCAGGTCCAGCGCCGTTCTCTTCGCTGGAGCGAATGCGGCACTTTTTTCAGTCCTGAACCAATGAGCGCATTGGCGATTTATCACTCACTGAGAGCAGTCATTGCAGCCTTCGGCTGGAAGCCATACCGGCTTGCTCTCGGATAGGTCGCGAGTCAATTCTCAGTTGGCTTGGTGATGTGGTCGATCACAAGGTTGGACACGGACTCATGCACAGGTTCAAGCTTGAGTCCAAGCTGCTCCTGCACCGCAGTGAAGATCGAGGGCCAGCTTTCTGGATCGCGTGCGGACCAGTCGCGGCCAAACTGAAGCGTGTAGTTGTAGATGCCAGTGAGGCCCGTCTTGTCAACGACGGGCGCTTCTACCATAGAGCTTAGGACACCGGTGATGGCCCGCATGGAAGAATCCGCTCCGACAAATTCGATGCCATGTTGCGATCCATGAGCTGCGATGTTCGCGATCGGCGGAGAAGTCGGTGCCTCTCCATTCGCGCGAGCCGGCGGCGGGGGCACAACCTGCATTTTGACGCCTCCTTTGCTCAGAACAAGGTTGTAGATAGAGCTGTTGCGGGTTTCAAGGTGTGTCTTGAGGTTCAGTCGTTGAGCCAGTAGCACGCGAATCGCGTTCCGCTTTTCAAGCCGGACCTCGTTATCGGTGAGCTTGGCGAGTCTGGCATCGGCCGCTTCGTCCGAGCGAGCCTGGATATCGTAGAGCGTGCTCGTCACCCAGTCCGGTGCGCCAACAACCGGGGCATCGAAGCCGTAAGCAATTTGGAGAAGGGCCTTTATCGGAAGGTTAGTCGCTTCGAATCGGCTGGAGTGCGGCGGACTCGAGACGGACACATGGAAATTGGCGTCCGGGGGCGGCGCAAGACGGATGATGGCAACGTCAAAGGTGAGTGTGGGCGTGAAGTTGGGTTCTTCCACAATTGGGGTTTGCGCGTGAAGGCACGGGCAGGATAGGAAGAGAAGAAGGGCCGCGAGCAAACCAATATGTCGCTGAGCGATGTGGGACATGAGCCTAGAACTCCTTTTGAGGACCTATAGCCAGCCGCGGGTGCGGGCTATGCGAGCGGCGTCGGTGCGGTTAGCGGCGCCTAGTTTGGCGATGACTTCGGAGAGGTAGTTGCGGATGGTGCCTTCGGAGAGACGGAGTTCGGCGGCAATCTCAGCGGAGGAACGTCCATCGCCGGCGCGCTGGAGTATCTGGCGCTCGCGGTCGGAAAGAGGATCTTCGTCCGCATTCCAGGCTTCGGCGGCGAGAGTAGGGTCGATGGCGCGGAGGCCTGCGTGGACACGGCGGATGGCTTCGGCGAGTTCGGAGGCGGGACGCTCTTTGAGGAGATAGCCACGGGCGCCAGCATCGAGAGCACGGCGGAGGTAGCCGGGGCGGGCGAATGTGGTGAGGATGATGATGCGGGCGGCAGAGTTGGTGAGCTTGAGCTCGGTTGCTAGCTCGAGGCCAGACTTTTCGGGCATCTCGATGTCGGTAACGATGACGTCTGGTACATGAATGCGGGCAAGTTTGAGGGCGTCGCGTCCATTTGCGGCCTGGGCGATAACGATCATATCCGGCTCAAGGTCGAGCAGGGCGGCGAGGGCACCGCGAAGCATGGTCTGATCCTCGGCGAGTAGAACACGGATGGTCGATGAGGGTTTGGTAGGGATCATGAGGCGGCGGAGCTCGCGTACTCGGTTGAGTTGCTGAGGGGTAGCTCGATAAGCAGGCGAGTACCGTTGTCGCGATCAAGCAGAAGCTGGCCGCCGATAGATTCAATACGCTGACGCATGCCGCGGAGGCCATTGCCTTCGCGGATGATGACATTCTGGCCATCATCATGGATGACGAGGCGACGGTGGCCGCCATCGGTGATGAAATCGAGCCGGCAGGTGGTAGCGTTGGCGTGACGAACGATATTGGTGACGGCTTCGCGGAGGGCAAGCGAAAGAGCTGTCTCTTCGTCGGCGGACAGAAGATCGGCGACGGGAGTGGCGTCGAATTCCATGAGAACAGTGACGCCGGCGGCTTGGAGGGTTCGGCGTGCGGCTTCGATCTCAGCAGTGAGGCCGCGGGTGCGGTATCCACTAATAGCTTCGCGAACTTCGGCGAGAGAGGTACGGGCGATGCCTTCGACGTCGGCGATCTCGGAGGCAGCGCGCTCCTGGTCGGCGGGCTGGGCACGCTCGATGAGGCGACCGGCGAGCTCGGCCTTGAGGACGATGACGGATAGTGTATGGCCAAGCACGTCGTGAAGGTCCCGGGCAATGCGTTCGCGCTCGGCTACGGCGGCCAGGGCGAGGTTCTCGTCGAGAGCGCTTCGGAGCTTGCGATCGGCACGCCTTTGCTCGGCCGAGAAGATGTTGCCGCCGCCGATGAAGGCGGTAAGGAAGATAGCAAAGACGGTGTTGAACCAACTAATGTGGAAGACGCCGCGCTGAGCGTGGAAGATAGCGCCCTCGACAGCAATAAGGATAACTTCCGAAGCGAATAGGGTCAGGACGCGGCGGATAGACAAGATTGAAAACGGTAGATATATGGCGGCATAGATGAAGAAGGTGGAACCACCCTGGTTCCAGGGAAAGGTGATGAGTCCGAGGCCGAAAGTAGTGACAACGGCCCAGAGCGGGGTAAGGCGGCATTCGAGGTCGACGGTGAAGTATCGAGTGAAGAGTGCGAGGAACACGACGAAGACGGTAAGCGTACCGAGCCAGAGGGGGCGGCTTGGCTCGAGAATTGGCGAAATGAAGAGGAAACTCGTGTAGGCGAACCAGATCCAGGCCCACTTGCCGCGGCTGGAGCTCGAGTTGGAGGCGGAGTGTTTCATGGCTGGTTCACCTTGCAGTGTAACGCTGCCTACGAATTTTTCTCGAGCCTGTGGAAGGCGATGGATGCGACGCCGAGCATGACCAGGGAAAAGCCAAGCAGACCGAACCAATGGCTCCACGGAGTTCCTGCGCTGGCGTAGCCGAAGACTCCGAGAGTGAGCTGCGAGAGGTGATAAGTAGGCAGCACAAAAGCGAACTTTTGCATAACCTTGGGCAGCATCATGATGGGGATCCAGAGGCCACCACAGAAGCTCATGGGAAGGTAGATCATGTTGGTGAACCCCGGAGCTGAGTTGAAGGGGACGACTAAGGCCACGACCATTCCAAGGCAGGCGAAGGGGATTACGCCGATGACCGTGAGGGCGAGGAGATGACCGACCTCGGCGCCTGTGACCGAGACGTGGCCAGCGGTGATTCCGAGCGCGCAGAGCAGGCAGACGATGATGACACCGAAGGCCATGGCACTGGAACATTTAGCGAGCAGGTAGGCGAGGGGCGGCATGGGGCTGGCGCGTTTGAGTTCGAGCCAACCGGCGTTAAGCTCGCCAGCGAGGCCGACACCAATGCCGAAGAGTGCGGCGCCGACCATGCCGAAAACAGAGTACGTGGCCAGAGTGTACTTGGCGACGGAGACACCGTGGATGGTAACGCCGCGGTTCATGATGAGGCCGAAGAAAATGTAGAAGACGACGGGGAAGCCAATCACAGAAAGGGAGAAGCCGCGGGTACGGAGAAGGCGGATGAACTCGTAGCGGGCTTCTGTGAGGAAGATGCGGAGGCTGCGGGGAATGCCAGTGGGGACAGAACGGAGAGTGGCGGCGATCGACATGGTGGGCTCCTTCTCGAGCATGCGGCGAGTGATATGGCGCGGCTAGGGATTTAGTCTGCTGTCAGGGAGAGGAAGGCGTCTTCAAGCGCGGGGCTGTGGACTTCGAGAGAGTGTAGGTCATGATCGAGAGCGAGGAGTTCTCGGAGCGTAACTTCGGGCCTGGTGGAGGTGATGGTAGCGATGGTGGTTGCGATATCGACGGCTGTGACTCCGGGGATGGAGCGAAGGGTGATTTCGGAGAGGGTGGTGGCGCAGCGGATGATTTTGAGTATGCAGTTGGTGGTGGCGTCTGTAGACGCAGAGCCGAGCGACTTGACTTCGGCGGGAGTGCCTTCGCAGACGACACGTCCCTTGTTAATGACGATAATGCGGTGGGCGAGGGCATCTGCCTCCTCAAGATAGTGGGTAGTGAGGAGGACGGTCTTGCCACGGGCGGCGAGGGAGCGGATCTGCGACCACATCAAACGGCGAGATTCGATGTCGAGGCCTACGGTCGGCTCATCGAGGAAGATCAGGTCGAGGTCACCAGCGAGAGCGAGGGCGAAGAGGACACGCTGGCGCTGGCCACCGGAGAGCTGTCCGAAGAAGCGGGACTCAATACCCTCGAGACCTGCAGCGCAGACGATGTCAGCGTAAGGCATGGGACTGGGGTAGTAGCCACGGAAGAGGTTGATGTGCTCGCGAACGCGAAGCATCTCCGGGGCTCGACCGACCTGGAGCATGACTCCGGTGCGGAGGCGGGCGGCGGTGTGGCGAGGGTCGGATCCGAAGATGCGGACTGCCCCGGAGATAGGCGCGCTGAGGCCCATCATGAGTTTGATGGCTGTGGATTTTCCTGCGCCGTTTGGGCCGAGGAGCGCGACAATCTCGCCGGGACAAAGGGAGATGGAGAGGTCGTCGAGAGCGAGGACGCCATTGGCATAGCGTTTGGTGACGCGCGTTAAGGAGGCCACTGGAACCGGCGGGATGAAAGGCAAGGCTTGAGTGGGAGCTACTTCGGCGAAGGCGAGAGTGGCGCTCATGAGAGTCGCTCCTTATGTCATGGGTGACGAACTAACATAGCGAGTATCGAAGGCCACGCGAGGCGATAGAAGTGCTCTATGTCATTAATGCGGGTGACGATTGTCACGCAAGTGTCCAATGCGGTGATACCCATCCGTCAGCTTTTCCACGGGGATGGATATAGGCCGGTGCAGATCTTCAGGACGTGCAGAAGGGAATAGCAAAACGCTCATTGAACTGGGTCATGAAAGCTGGCAAGAACGCGTTTCCTGCACTAATGTCGCAGACATTAGCGAGCCGAAGTTCCTTTTATCTCGATATTTAGCTCCGCCAATGCTCGACCAAGCTGCGTCATGCCCGCGCCGTTAACGGCGTTCGGCTTGTTCACTCGGAAGACTACATGCTTGTCAGAGTAAAAGGCCACGGGGCACCCAAAGGCCAGCACGTAGCCGTGAACTGCGGCCATACAGTCTATATACATAATATGTGTTATCAGACGTTGTATTGAGACCTAAAGCTATAGCTATTGCCTCCAAGCTTCTGCTGAATATGACTATATTGGACATCCGCTATCGAAATGGGCTTCAGTGCTTGTTCGTACTTCCCTCAGAGATTTCGGGTGCTTTTCGATGACGGCTTATCTTCCGACCTGTCTCACAAATTCCAGATTCGTATAGTCTCACTGCTGACACATGGGAGACTCTGTGCGATCAGCCTGGATTCAATTTCATCTTCGATGTCCCATTCTTCTGCTCTGTCTACTGGGAATGACGCCTGGCGTTGCAGCCCAAACGGCGGGCGGTTCTGCGCTGCCTGCTACAGACTCTGCTGGCCCTATCACAATCACTGGACAGGTGATCAATGCAAGTTCCGGCTCGCCCGTCGCTCGCGCTCTTGTCCGCTTCACTGGCCGGGCGATGCTGACCACGTACGAAGGAAAATTCGAGTTTGATCAGGTCACCGATCCGACGGGCTTTGTGCAAGCCACCAAACCCGGCTTTTATGCCAGCCTCGAGCCAGGAGGCTCGTCGGGAGTCTATCTGCAGGCGAGCCATGCTACAACACCGTTAGTGCTGCGACTCTATCCTGAAGCCATCTTTACCGGCACGGTAACGGAACCCGATGGTGATCCCCTTAGCCATGTCCTGGTGAGCGCCCGCAGGAGCATGTTCAATGGTTCCAGCCATACCTGGATACCTGTTGCCCAGACGCAGACCGATTCGCATGGCCGTTTCCGATTGCCTGTGCAATCGGGAGACTACAAGCTGGTCTCCATGTACGTTTCTCAAATCAACGGGACAGATAAAGCTGTTTTGCCAGTGACTGTTCCCGCAGAAAATTCATCTAGCACATCAGGTTTTATCCATATTCGAAGCGGTGAGGAGCAACGCTACGATCTACATCCGGCGACGAGCCGCGCCTATGCTGTGACTGCCACTTTCGATTCCTCTGTGGGGGGTGGCTTTCCACGAATCATTGCACGGTCGAGCAATGGCAGCACGATCTCTCTGCCTGTCCATTTTTCGCGTCGCGAAGACGAAAACGCTGTAAAGATGGAGCTTCCCAGCGGCACGTACACCCTTACTGCCAGCGTGAGGGCGCCCGACGGGATTGTAGAGGGTGAGACAAGCGTAACGGTGGCGGACCGCGACGTCGCAGGCGTCGTCTTTCACCTTGAGCCTGCGCCGACACTGCCGGTGGAGCTTCAGGTGGATGGGGCTGCAACGTCTGATAATCCGCAACCAAATCTTATGCAGTTTGGGTTGATGCTGGAAAATAGCGAGTCTGATCCCGAAAATTTCAACTCTTCTATTTCGCTGACGCCGCAGAGAGAAGCCGCTACGAGTTTCACGGCGTCTTCTGGAAGCTATCGTCTTCGCGCGCGCAACGACCAAGGCTCCTGGTATATCAAATCAGCCAGCTATGGAATCTCAGACCTTCTGCAACAGGCGCTTGTGATCGCTCCGGGCGCCAGCGGCACACCTATCCGAATCACAGTGAGCAATCAGATGGCGAGTCTTCAGGGAACGTGCACGCTCGGCGGAGTTCAGGCGGCCTGTTGGGTCTATCTGATTCCGACGACTCCCAGTGCGGCTACTGTCTTTACCGTGCGCAGCAACGAACAAGGCATCTATAACTACGCTCATCTGCCGCCGGGGAGCTATCAGGCCATTGCATTTGAGCAGATGCATTCTGTCGATTATGGGGATGCGGCCGTACTTACTCCTTTTGCCACGCATGTTCGTGCTGTCACGCTGAACGCCGGAGAGAAGCCCACGCTCGATCTGGAGACGGTTTCCGAGACGGAGATGGCTCCATGAAACGGACTTCCCTGCTGCAATTCCTCATTTTTTCACTTGTCGCCAGTGCATCTTTTGCAGTGGCACAGACTAAGGCTGCGGCTGCAATCTCCTATCGCATTACAGGGATTCTTGTCAGCAGCGCCGACGGCGCACCCATTCCGCACGGCCACCTGACGGCCACGCTGGTTCCCCGAGGGGCAGACGGAGAAGGAGATCAATTCCCTTCTCCGCTTGGAACGTTCGATGCCGATGAACATGGCCGGTTCTTGATTTCTCTGCCTTCGGCTGGAATGTGGCGGGTGGTGGGGAGCGCTCGCGGATATGTCACGCAAGCCTACGACGAGCACCAGCTCTTTTCGAGTGGCATCGTGTTGACGGCTGCTTCGCCTGTCGCCGACCTTCGCTTTCAACTCCCGCCCGAGTCCGTCATTACAGGCAAGTTGATGGACGAGGCGGGCGAGGCTGTTCGCAACGCCCAAGTCTCGCTGTTGGCCATTCCTCCACCAGGGCCAGATTCCAGCCAGCCAGCCGCTCGCGCTCGTGCCAGCACTTCAACCGACGACCGCGGCTCTTACGAGTTCGATGGGCTACAGCCAGGCGACTACCGCATCAAGGTGCAGGCACAGGTCTGGTATGCCATCGCCGCACAGCAAACCGCATCGAATGCGGAGTCCGATCAGCATCCGTTGGATCCGTCGCTGGACGTGACCTACCCGCTTACGTGGTATCCCGGCACCAGCGACTCGTCTGAGGCCGAAACGCTGACACTCCACGCGGGAGACAGCCGGCAGGCAGACTTTCAGCTTGCCCCTATTCCGTCCGTCCATTTGCATATCGTGCCAGAGGTGAGTGCCGATGCGAATGGGCGCCGCATTCAGACGTATCCAATGATTGAGCGAATCTCTGACGAGGGCAACGACTTCGTTCCCGTCTCAGCGCACATCGGACCGCAGGGCACGATTGATGTAGGCGGGCTTGCTCCGGGACAGTACGAAGTAAGAATGCAGGGGCCGGGGCAGACCATCAAACCTGCCATCATTGACCTGACGGAAGGCTCTACTCAGACATTAGATATGAGTGCAGCGTCGGCCATGGCCAGCGTCTCGATTCATCTCGACGGCCTCGCTGGAGCTGATGTCGGTTCGGTCAGAGTCAACTTCATTGATCCCGAGAACGGACGCAATGTCGCGCGCGATAATGCAGGCGGCTATTTCCTCTCCGGCTCACTTTTACAGCGGCGCAGACAGGACGCATCCGGCCAGACGATTGAAATACCGCCAGGACGTTACGAGATTGTGCTGGCAGGCAGGCCAAACCTCTACCTTACTCGAATTACAGCTCAGTCAGCCCAGGCCAACGGCCGATTTGTCACAGTGCCTAGCGGCAGTTCGACGCTAACCTTGCACATCGCTGATGGCCGATCCACGCTCACCGGAATCGCAATGATGCAAGGTAAGCCATCGGTCGGAGCAATGGTTCTTCTGATTCCGGCGACACTTGGCGAGCCGGATAACCTCAACATCATCCGCCGCGATCAGACCAATACTGATGGCAGCTTTGAGTTGAACAATGTGCTGCCCGGCCAGTACATCCTGTTCGCGATCGACCATGGCTGGGAAATCAACTGGAAAGATCCTTCGACTCTTCGCGGCTACATGATGCACGGTACTCCCGTCGATCTGACTTCGATGCAAAAGTTAAAGGAAACCGTTGAAGCACAAGCTCCATAACTACTTGGCGGCGCATCCATTTTCGGTGTAATTGTGTTAGATTCAAAAAGGTGGCACGATCGCGGAGAGATGGCCGAGTGGCTGAAGGCGCACGCTTGGAAAGCGTGTATACCGCAAGGTATCCAGGGTTCGAATCCCTGTCTCTCCGCCATAACTTCCGTAAGCTATTTATAATCAATATAACTATAGCGATATTAGGCACTTAGCCGATACTCTTCAAGTATCGTTGACAGCCATTTGTGCTATGTTTAGCCCCTCTGATGGCTAAGATCTAACCGAACCAGTCTCGGATATAGACAAGCGGGTGGCAATCAAGAAGAGCCATGGTAGGTTCCTGCACAAAAAAATTAGCTACCCTGCTGGATAGTCTCATACAGGGCCTTTGTTCCGGCGGGTAAACATTAGCATGAGAACAATTTTCAACGCTTCTGTCGTTGTGTAGGTACATAGCTAACGTAAGGGCACGATCTCTTTAAATAGATGCTTACTTTAGAGATTAACTAGCCTGTTAGTTCGGTGAGGTATGTCAGCCGAAAAGGGCGTCCTGTTTTACGGTATGCAATCGCTGCCACATAGGACTCAAAGAGCTCGACATTGCTTAGCGTCCAGAATTTCGCAACAGTTCTATCTTGATTGGAATATACAAAGCTCCGCGTGTTTGTAGATTGAGATAGTAGCCAAGAAGAACGCGAAGTGCACCACGCGCGAGAATGAACGATTATTCTAAATATTCGTAATGAAAGCGCGTAGCCCGAGTGTTCCTCGCTAGAACGAGATTTACAGAATTGCGTAACTATAGATTTCGACTACTTACAACTTCTGAATCCACCGGGTAATCGTTAAACCATCACATCAGTCTGCACGCTTTTGTAGGTTGTCAGATGTAGTTAGCTATCCTAGAGGGAACAGCGTGGCCTGAAATTAGCTTTAGGCCTTCTCGGCTTAAAGCTTTGTCGCATTTTTTGCGACTAGCTATTTCCCGTCGGGTTTATAGCAGTACCGAGTCAGATTTTGCTCGACTAAGTAAGTGGATCAATATTTAATGCTCCTCAACGCATGTTCACAAGAGAGACTGGGGGCTCAATCGCAGCAATGGATGAAATCGAAAATGCCGGGATGAGGGATTTGATCTTGCTGGCGGGACCTACACAGTCGACAGAAGAGCAACGCCTCTTAAAACTGGCGACATGGATGGGTGTCTCGACCAGGGTTGTGGCAATTCCGGAAGAACTGACTGTTCAGCAGTGTTTCCTCGACGAACTCCAGCGTGGTCCATGCTGTTTCGCGATGAGTGCAGCGACCCTTGCTGACCTGCACGCGGGTTTAACGGCGCTGCAACAGCTTCTCGATGATTCCTGCGCGGAATTGCTGGTCTTTGGGTGCAGCGACTCACAAGAGCAAACCACTGCACTCTCGTGGCTTACAGCGGGAATAGTTTGCGGAATAAGTCAGGTGGAAGGCCCAGATATGGTCTTTGCTTTGCCACGGGAAGCAATAGCCTTCAGCCGACAGCTTACCGGCCTTAGTTTTTCCCTGCAAAAGAGCGAGCCGACACCTGCTTTTCAATTACACAATGGGGCGTCCCTTCCCGGGACGATCATAACGGCGAACAATCGTCCGATCTTTATCCAACAAGCCCGGGGGACGAGCCGGATCTTTCTGCTGGCTGGGCGTTCTCTGCCGGATATTAACGAGCCGGTGAACCGCAATCATGAGATCCAGGAGCACTATGACCGACTGATCCCAGTTCTAATTTTCCTCCGCTACTGCTTCAAAGAAAGCTGCTGGCAGGGCCCTGAACCTACGGCCCGCCTGATTATCGACGATCCTTTGCTCACTGCGCGATATGGCTTCCTCGATCACGATGTCTTGGCTGCATCCATGCGGCGCAGTAACTACGGAACATCCATTGCTTTTATTCCCTGGAATTACTGGCGCACTTCCAGAGAAAGCGCTGCGCGGGTTCTTCACAAAAATTCCAACCTCTCGATCTGTATTCACGGCTGTGATCACACGAACAAGGAGTTTGAAGCGCATGACCAGACGCTTCTCGACAGGAAAGCCGGCCTGGCAGTACGAAGGATGGAGCTTCAAAGGAAACGCACTGACAGTGTTTTCGAACATGTGATGGTGTTTCCTCAAGGCAGATTTTCCATGGCGGCGATCCCGGCATTGCGCGCCAACAACTATCTGGCAGCGGTGAACACAACCTGCTTCCCGACAGACTCGGAGCCGGATGACCTCCACGTCGGCGATTTTCTCCGGCCGGCCATTACACGATATAACGGCTTCCCACTCTTCCGGAGACATTATCCTCGAAGCCTTTTCGATTTAGCGTTCGATCTCTTCCTCGGCAAACCGGCGCTTGTGGTGGAGCATCACGAGTACTTTCGGGATGGCACCGGAACATTGGAGAAATTGGTAGCTGCCTTATACCAGATCGAGCCGAATTTAACATGGCCTACGCTCACTTCACAGCTAACCAAAAGCTGTCTGAGGAGGAGCCTTGCGAATGGTTCAACGGAGATACAATTCTTCACAAGAAGATTCCAATTAGTCCGTCGCGACGCGGAGGCAAACCATTTTCTACTTAGAAAACATGAACCAGATTCATCGGCGATTCAGATGGTACTGGTTGATGGAAACAGAGTACCATTCACTTTCGAAGGAAGCTTTTTGAAACTGGAAGTGCAAATGGATGCCGGTCAGTTACGGAACATCGAGATCGTGGATAGCCAGATAGCTAACCAGCATCTGAAGGGTTTCGGAATGGCTCACAATGCGCGCGTTCTGGTGCGCCGAGAGTTGTCCGAATTCAGGGATAATACACTTTCGAAGCACAGTGGACTGCTGAAGGCCGCCAAAAGAGTGGCCCGAGGAATGAAAGTTACTGGAGATACTTAACCGCGAAATAGGCGATTTGAGGGCTATGAAGAAATCTATTTTGAGACGTCTGGCGAATCGCATGCTGGGGATGATCGCTCGATTTGCGCCAGGAGCAACGACGGTGCGCCCGTTCCTTCATCGGTTGCGCGGCGTTCGCATTACCGGCCAGGTCTTTATCGGTGACGATGTTTACATCGAGAACGAATACCCAGAATGCATCGAACTGCACGATGGCGCGCAGATATGCCTCCGCTCCATTCTCCTAGCGCATACGCGCGGAAGCGGACAGATCGTTGTTGGGAAAGATGCATTTGTAGGGGCCAACTGCGTGCTGACGGCTTCACCCGGGACCGTCCTCACGATTGGAGAGGGTGCTGTCATTGCCACATCTTCTGTGATCGCATCCAACGTGCCGCCTTATACGCTGTTCGGCAACGAAAAGGCCAAGCCGCTCGCGACCATCACTGTGCCTCTCACGATGGATACTTCGTACGAGAGTTTTCTGTGCGGGATTCGACCGCTACGGAAGCCTTGAGTCTCACACCTGCGCGAGCTCGTCAGCAACTCAATCCGCCATCGACCACCAGAGTTTGCCCTGTGATGAAGCTCGCTTCTGGACGTAGCAGAAAGCATATTAACGGCGTAACGTCGGTCACCGATCCGAGCCGGCCGATAGGGGTTCGATTCATGATCTGCCTGCGCTGTGCTTCCCCAAGGCCAGCTGAGAGTTCGGTTTCCAGGTAACCGGGAGCAACGGAGTTGACTGTGACACCGCGCCTGCCGACTTCTCGGGCCACTGATCTCGTGAGACCATCCATACCCGATTTCGACACGGAATATGCTGCAAGCCCGGTGTACCCTCTCGAGCCAACAATAGAACTTATGTTGATAATGCGCCCGCCATCTCCATGCCGAATCATGACTCTCAGAGCTAGCCTGCTAAGGCGCAAGGCGCTTAGAAGATTAACATTTATGATTCGTTCGGAGTCCACATTTGGAAATGTGGCCAGGATTCCTTCTCCCGTGATCGCGGCATTGTTGACCAAGCCATAAAGCCCGTCATCCGCAGCCCAATCCATGACATGATCAAAAAACGTCTGCTCTTCCTCTTCGATCCCCATCTCCGATGCGGTCCAGAGAAACCCGCCTGTTGTTTTGTAAGACGATTCCAGTTTGTCGATCTCGATTGTTTTCTTTCGGCTGCATGTGGCTACGCGATATCCCTGGGCAAGCAAACTGGAGACGAGTTCCAATCCAAGTCCTCGGCTTCCTCCCGTGACAATAACAACCTGCCTGTGATTTGGCGTCATCGCTGCCTGCACTTCTTGCCCGACAAGTTGATAGGAATTTCTGGCACGAATTTTAGAATTCTCGGAACTTTGAAATTCTCCAGATGGAGCTTCGCAAATGAATAGATGGCCTGCCGGGCCTGGTCTTCGTTGGTGTCGGATGAGATGACGACTTCCGCCGAGACTATCGCGCCGCTGATAGGGTTCTTCTGGCCGAAGACGCGAATCTCTTTTACAAGAGGCATCTTCAGCAAAGCAGCTTCCACCTCTTCCGGTCTCACCTTGGCTCCTCCCACGTTGATAACATCATCGGCCCGGCCCCTGAAGACTACACGATCCCCGATCTGCTCAACCAGATCGCCTGTGACCATCCACCCATCCTCTGTCCGTACTTTCACGATGGGATCAGTCAAATATTTCTCCATTGTGCGTGGACTTCTGACCTCAAGTACATCGCCCCTGATTCTAAGTCCGATTCCTTCAATATCCTGATCGAGCCACTTTGCTGGAAATCCTGCATGTCCGTCCTTAACGGCAAAGAGCGCGCCCGCCTCTGTCGAGGCATAGATGTGGGTGATTCTGGCCGATGGAAAAGCATCACGCAGCATGTCTATCGTGACCTGATCGACGGACTCTCCCCCAATCGTGATCTGCTTTAGCGGGATATCTCGGCCCTGGTTTTCCAGAACCAGCAAGATAGCCCGCCAGAAGGTTGGGGTTCCGCTCACATGGCTCGGCTGATGCTTCTGCAATGAGTTGGCCAGGTTAGCCACCGTCGGCACACTCGTTCCAACTAACTCCGATTCGCTGATCATGGCTGTGAGAAGTACTTGCAAACCGGCGAAACTGGCGGGGTGGAACGTCAAAAGCCAGCGCGCTGATTCCTGCTTCACGTTTGCTATTCGGCCCAGAAGCGCTGGCAGCGAGTGGATCGCAATTTTGGGCTTTCCTGTTGTTCCCGAAGTTGTCAGCAGAATGCGAGGACCATAGGCTCGCGCGACCCCTCGCCCCCAGGGGAAACAGTGTTTGATCGACAATTTATCGTCGAGCACCACCGACACATCCCATGACTGCCAAACGGGATCGTCCTCGCCATAATGCTCACGAAGTAAGAGCAAATCGCAGCCACACAACTGACAAGCCACCAGTGCTGCCACGATTTGATCCGCACATTGCGATGTCAGGGCAACGCGACATGCCGGAAATGTTGCAAGCACCTCTTGCAATCTTGCGGCAGCGCGACCAATGTCGGTTCGCGTGAGAGAGACCCCGTCCTGGATGATGAATCTCCGGTCATCCGAGCGAAGAAAATCTTCCAGGCCGAGCAGCGCTGAATCAGTCTGCATACATGCCTGCTAGCTCCCCCACAGTGCGGAAGTTTCTAAACCCCGCCTTGAATGGATCTTTTCTGGTGGCTTCCTGCATCTCCGTGATAAGTACCGCCAAATCGAGCGAGTCTATCTGAATATCCCCACCCAGAAGTCTCATATCGTCCTGCAGATGAACTTTATCCTGACCCTTCTGGATAAGGATTCTGTTGAGACTTGATTCCATATAACTACGCGCTTCATCCAACGTCATTAAGGCCGTCCTTTCCCGCATCCCACGGTCTGGGAATTACTATCCATGGCGTGACGCAAGCTATGGATAAAGTTTCCCACAATCAATTGGGAGGGCGAATCTTTAGCAGTAGCAGATATCTTTGCAGCGCCTCGTAAGGCTGTCTAGTCGTGGAAGCAAAATTTACAGTCAATCTCTTTCGCCACTTTACATCAGGTCAGCGAATTCAGGGACAATAGAATCAGGATAAGGTCGACAGCTAAAGTATCAGGATGATCCATTCCTGGCCCAGCGACGGCATGCGTCAATTGCCTACAGAGGAGATATGGTGGAAAGCACTGGAGTTTTATTTGTCCTTTAAACCAAAAATGCTCGGCAATTCACCGAGCGTTTCGGGTCTCTCTGGATGAGTTAATGAATCCGATCTTATGGACCATGATCAACTGTCAGCCAACCTCGGGATATATAACGAACCAGCAACGGCAAATCCCTGTTGATCTTCTTGATTTACAGAGCGGACTACATTGCCTTCAAACTTGAGGTCGGGTCCAGATGAGTGGGGCTGCGAACCGGGCATCGCTATTTCCAGTTCAATATTGACGTTCAGGCCAAGCCTGGCCGTGCTCTCAACGAAGACCCCGCTGATGCTGATATCACGAACAATGCCGAATGCCTGATGTATCTGCCCGTCGACGCCTAGCCAACGGATAGTGGCTGCCGAATCGAAGAGATACCTGGTAGCCTTTCGTCGCTCATTCGGATGTAATTTGGAGTATTCCGTGAAATCTGCGATTGACTGGTTATCGTCAGTCTCGCGCCGCTTCTTTCGTCGTCCAATGCTTTCGGTGGCGTTGAATGCAAGCATCATTGTCGGCAGTGAAGCCTCTCCGGGTGTTTCTGGTGGAATACTACCTTTTGACTTTTTTGTATTGGTCATCAGTTAAACCCTGCAAATAGGTTTCCAGCCTCACTGCATGAAAGCTTGATATCTGATGCACGGGGTGGCTCCAAGCAACTTTCGCTTCTTTTCAATCTTCAAGGCCGTATGGATCGACCTTCAACTCTGCCAAACCTTGCGCTGCTCGCTAACCGCAAACCGCTTTTAAACGATCCGTCAAGATCCATGTCCGATGCGCCTGGACAATTTATCCGCTCATTGGCCGACACCAGGCTTCGGTTCCGGGTGCTCGAAGCTTTTTAGCCCGGATTTCATAACCTTGCCTGCACTATTTTTGGGAAGCGCGTTGAGCTGGATGATTTCTTTAGGAAGGTAGTGGAGCGGCAAGCGCTCGGCACAAAATGTACGGAAGCCCTGCAGAAACTGATCATCGCTACGGTCCCTTGGAACAACGAAAGCCCTCAGCGCTTCCCCGGAGATGGCATCTGCTACTCCGACCACAGCTACCTCCAGCAAGCCAGAAAACTCCAGCATTTGTTCCTCAAGGCCGCGGCAACTGGTGCGTGTGCCACCAATCTTTACGAAGTCCCTGGCCCGATCGACAATATTGATAAATCCATCCTCGTCGACAGTTGCCAGATCGCCGGTATAAAGCTTGCCCTTGCGAAATGTGGCTGCTGTCTCTTCCGGCTCTTCCCAGTAGCCCATGGCAATATTCGGGCCTTCGGCAACGATCTCACCTAGTTCATTTGCGCCAACCTCGTTGCCCTGTGCATCGACGATAGTGAGCGTCACTCCTGGGATGGCTCTGCCGATCGAGCCCATTTTTTTTTCAAGCATCTCAGGGGGGACGCAGGATAGGCGAGCGGTCGCCTCCGTCTGACCATACATCACAAATATTTTTGTATCAGGGAGCGCCTGGCCCAGTTCGCGGATGAAAGCCGGCGCCATGTGCCCTCCTGCCTGCTGCACATAGCGCAAATACGGAAACTTCATCGTATGGATGTTCGAACGGCGCAGCAGTATCTGGTAGTGACTCGGAACCCCGGCGAAACCTGTGCACCGGCTGTTCCTGAGATGTTGCAGAAAAGCTTCGGTGTACATGAAGCGATTGTCTAGAACCAGCTTGCCACCTACTGCCAAGTGAGTGTGTAACAGAGATGTCCCGAAGCAATAGTGAAGTGGCAACACCGTAAACATGCTGTCATTTTCTGTTAAATTCAGGCACTCGATAATGGACTTGGTATTGGAGACAATATTACCGTGGGTCACCATCACGCCTCGTGGCTTTCCTGTCGAGCCTGACGTAAACATCAGCGCAGCCACATCGGAAGAGGTCAAACGAGGAAATTCGGCTTGTCTTGCCTCGGAATACAGCAGATGCTCAAAAACATAGACCTTTCGTTGAAAAGCATCCAGCGAGGCTGGCGCCTGGCTCACAATGCATGTCTGCGGTAAATCGGCAGCATTGCGTGCCAGAAACTTTGTGTCGACAAAGGCGAACTGTGCTTTGGTGGATTGCACAACAAAACCAAGATCCTGGCCCGAGGTGCTCATCGGCAATGGTATGCAGACCAATCCTGCTCGAAGAATAGCGAGATAGCTCGCTACCCAGAAGTATGAGTTGTCGGCAATCAGCAGAACGTGATCGCCCTTGTTTATTCCAGACGCCAGCAAAAACGACGACAACTTGAGCGAAGCAGAATCCAGATCGCCAAAGGTCCACAAATCATTACCAGACTCCAGAGCAATTCGGCTGGCGTCTTTTCCCTCGAGCAGGTACCCAGCTACGCCTCCCGAGGGAAACGGCAGTGTGCAGGCTGAACCGCCAACGACTGTCGGAGCATAAGCAATACCGTTCGAATCGCTAAAAACCTGGTTGAGCATAAGAACTTTCTCGCTCTAGCTTTTCAATACGTCAACGTAGCTGTCGGTCTCCTTCATCTTCCCCATCAACACTGGGGGAGCATGAAGATATCGCGCGGCGGACCGGGTGGACTCGATCTGGGAGTAGACGCGGGCTGCCTGAGCTTCGGTCAAGCCAGCCGCGGACGCAATCTCGGCGGGTGAAATGCCGTGATTAAGCCCGTACATGCAGAGGTCCATTTGCGGGAGTGGGAGCGAAAAATAAAACTCCTCCTGCGACTGTTCGAGCGAGTACGTGTCGGTCGTGCAGGGCCGCTGCTGAATCTCCTCAGGCACTCCCAGATAGGCTGCGAGCTGATACACCTGTGACTTATATAGATGAGCGATCGGCTTGAAGTCCGCCGACCCATCGCCATTCTTGACGAAAAATCCTTGATCGTATTCCAACAGGTTAGGGGTCCCGGCAACCGCAAAATGAAAGCGGTCGGCGTAGTGATACTCCATCATCTTGCGAGCACGCTGCTTGAAGTTGGTCGCAGCAACAACACCAAGATAGGCCTCCGGGGTGAGACGGACTTTTTTCACCGTGCCATCAGGCGCATGAGCCACCAGTGAAAATATCGCATATTGTTGTCTCTCAGAGACGGCCGGAAGTACGATCTTGCTCTTCCAGTTCTTTTCATATTCGGGGATGACAGTCTGAATAGCTTCATCCCTCCGTTCATAACAACGCGCACCTTGTAAGATGCCGGTGATGTCTTCGAGGTAGGAGCGTACGCCCAGTTCCTGGGCGACCATGCGCCCTAAGCGCAAACTCGTCGGGGATGAGTCCGTCTCCGGCATGAAGACCAGGGCGACGCGATCTCGGCCCAGGGCTCGTGCGCACAGGAATGCAACCACGCTGCTGTCTATCCCCCCTGAGACCCCTACTACCGCTCCTTGCCTTTTGAATTGGCGAAATACAACGTCCCGGATAGACTCCGCAAGGCGATCGACTTCGGCGGCAGCATCAATTTTTAACACGTCAGAGCTAATTGACAATTCAGTCACCATCTTTGTCTCCAGATTTAAAATATGAAAAAGCAGTCTTCCAGCATTTCTGGTTCACGTCAAAGGTCTTACTCTTCTAGAGGCAAGGATTGCTTCGGTGAGCTTCCTTGAAAATTGCCTCCGGGTTAGAAAGAAAACTCCGGCAAACAGAGTTGCTTTATCAGAAGACGATGAGCGAGAGTCTCAATGGAACGTGCCTCCCGACCAGTTCCCTGCAACGTGGTCAGCCGTACTGCCGTCCAGCGCCTGCATCGAGATGCCTGGATAGCCCGCCAGAACGTTGGGGTCGGTTATGGTAAGTAACAGCGAGCCTGTTGTGACGTCGATCATGCTGATCAGGTTTCCGCGCACCTCGCCACGGATGTAATCGCCCTGGTTCACTGTCGACCAGGTTGTATCGATGATCAAAGGCGTGATCGTGCCGTTGATGACGGAGACAATCCTGGTTTCGGCCACACCAGGAGCACCCGTTAGATTGACGTCGGCAATGTACATCGAGTCAACGGTATCGGAAGCCCGGAGTTCCGCTGCATTGTCGCCCAGTAGGTCTTCTGCACCGATCTGTATCTGCGACCACTGGTCGTTGGGCAATGGCCCAGCAGCAACATAGTGCTCCTTTGAAGGTGGAGTTCCACCCGCAGGATAGGGTTCAGTCTGTTGGCTGACAATCTGGATTGGACCGTGCCCTGGCCCAATGTGCCAGTTTGATCCCAGGTTCAGAGCGTTGGCCCGGTTAAAGTTATCGCTCGCAACTTGCTGTAGCGTCAAGGGAGCAGCGATGTCGCCAGTGGCCCAATTGGCCAGAGTGTAATTATTGACACTGACGCTGCCCGCCGAGTCTACAAGCCCTGGATAACCGGAGGAGATAGTGTCTTCCGTCACTGTGAGCAGCGTCGAAGAGGTCGTCCGATCTGTCATAGTGATTACGTTGCCCTGAATCGAGCAACGAACGGTATCGCCTTGATTTACAGTGGCTGTCGATGAATGAGCGAGAACAGAATTATCTCCCCCCACGTCGATGAGAATAGAAACGGAGGCGTTCCCCGCGCCCGTGTTATAGACGGCGCACGCGTAATGCGTATCGTTTGAGGTCATGCGAACGGCAGGGCCTTCATATCCATTACCGCTGGCCGCGACAATCTGTACTTCACTGTATTGATCGGCCCCCCAGGTCATCCCGCCGTAATACATCTCCTTGCCGATCGCAGGACTAAGCGCCGTGGATTGCACCTGACCATTAATCACCTTGAGAGCTCCATTATTCCCTCCTAGAAGAGGCGTCCAGTTCGGTCCGAGCGTGGGAGAGTTAGAACGGCTGAAATTGTCGTTGGCTATCTGAGACATGGTGGACGGAAGAACGATGACGTTGGCGGTCGCTGTCAGGCTTCCGTAGGTAGCGGAGATTGTTCCTGTAGCAGAGAACGTTACACCGCCTGTACTTACTGCGAAGCTCGTAGTCGTCATTCCCGCAGGAACCATCACACTTGGCGGGACACTGATAACTGCAGGATTGCTACCAGTTAGAGTTATGGTCGCTCCGCCCGCTGGCGCAGGCGCACTCAAGGTCACGGTACCAATGGAAGTGTTTCCATTGACGACTGTCGTAGGATTGAAACTCAGCCCGACTGCTGTAGGGATGCTGGGCAGGAGGGGGAAGTTTGCATGGGTATAGTCGACGATGAAGTCGTCGATATAGGAGACTGCTCCTGGTTCGGGGACGGATCCGGAGTTACCTAGTCGAATTGCCTGTACCGGGACGTTGAAGGCATCGGTGAAAGTTACTGTGCCTATAAGGTTCAGGGACTTGTCATAAACACTCATGGTTCCCTGACTGTTCTGGGTCCACTTCATGGTGATCCAATACCAGGTGT
>NZ_LMUS01000008.1:178458-209185 GCF_009765835.1 Granulicella sp. L56
GGCTTGATTCAGAGGGCTCACTTGAATCTGGCGGACGTTGGTATAGGGTGACTTCTCATCCGAGAGCCTGATCATTGGGCCAAAGGAGTTGTTGTAGAAGAGAACAAAGAAGGGGCCGCTGGACCAAGGTACCGCCTCCCCGGTCTTGTACCATAACCCTATCGAGAAGGAGCTTTGCTGCGCTGGCGGGTCCCATTCAGCATAAGCGGAAGCTCCGCTGTTCAGATTGGTCGCCATGCCGCGAGTTCCGGTGTCACCGGTGACGGCGTGTCCCGGGTCCTCGGCAGCAGTCTGAATACTCAACAGATTGTTCGGGTCGGCCACGGACCAGACTCCCTGGACGCCATGCGTCGATGCGGCCAACTGGGTTGCGTTCGCCTGTGCCCCAACCGTGCCCTGCTCAAAGTCGATCCACGTGTCATAAGGGATCCATGGAAATGCGCCTGCGGCAATCGTCAAGGTCGCGGAACCGGAGATCGATCCTGAAACTGCGTGGATGGTTGTACTTCCGGTCGCAATGGCGGTAGCCAGACCGGCGCTGCTGATCGTGGCCCCGGCGGCATTGCCCGAACTCCAGGTCACAGAGCTGGTGAGGTTCTGCGTACTGCTATCGCTGTAAGTGCCGGTCGCCGTAAATTGCTGCGTCTGGCCAATCACAAGGGACGGGTTCATCGGTGTTACAGCAATCGATGCCAGAACAGGTGGCGCAGTTACCGTCAGGCCAGTCGAGCCGCTGATCGACCCAAGCGTAGCTCTAATGGTCGTTGTGCCAACCGCTGCCGCTGTGGCCAATCCAGCACTGCTAATCGTCGCGGCCACTGAATTCGTCGAACTCCATGCCACAGAATTCGTCAGGTTCTGCGTGCTGCCATCACTATAAGTCCCCGTCGCCGTGTACTGCCGCGTCAGACCACCTCCAAGAGAGGTATTGGCGGGTGTAACGGCAATTGAAGATAATGTAAGCGCCCCTTGGGCAGCACTTCTAAATGCAATCGCATAGGCTACCCATGCATTGGACCCTTGTGACTGTGAGGTCGCTTGATATCTGCCGGTGGCACTCACCGACCGGTCTTCTAGAAAACTGCTCGCATCGTAATCGCGAAAAGTAAATCCTGTTCCCGCAGTATAGGGTGCCGCGTATCCATCAAACCCAAAAAAGCCAACTACAGTTTCAAACGGAGAACTTGTAGTGGCTGTGGTGCCACTATTTTGAGCGTTACCCGTGCCTGTCGCCACCGCAAACATATCTAATGGCGCCGTCTTGTCAAGCCCTGAGTATTCGGCAGCGTCCAGAAGTGAAATGGTGGTCGTCCGCCCCGAGTACGTTATCTTGAACTCCAGGTTCCCGCCTTGCACATTTTTTGCATACCAAGCCTGGAATCGTCCTGCGCTTCCTACGCTGACAGGGCCGGAGATTGGACTATATACGTTCCCAGCACTATCACTTGCAGTTGCGGTGATTGCCTGATTATCCCAGTGCGAGAAAAGGACAATCAAGTCTCCGCTCTGGACACCATTAAGATAGGTCACCGAAGTCGAGGACGATCCGCTATCTCCAGCTGTGAACGTAACGAATTGTGCAGCCTGGGCATGTGCCACACTTCCTAGTGCTGAGCAGACAAGCGTGCCTAGCGCCAGACAAATAACACTCCAATAAGATCTGTGAGTTCGATGTGTCATGGTGGACGACCTTCGATAGATTTTTTCAGTATGACTTTGTATGCATGCAGAGGTGGTGCAGCCGCATTTAATGAACCTTACCGTTGTAGGAAGCATAAATGGAGGCAATAAGTCTCTTTGGCTTAGTTAGTAGCTAATTGGAAATTATTCATTGGAGCAAGTATCCACTTTAAGGCTTAGAAATGAGCTTCACCTGCAGGCACAACATCTGCACCGCTTACCCTGGCGGTAAGTCTATCGACGAGTGCCATGTAATCATTCTTCTTAGAATCCCAGCTATAACTTTTGACGAAGACGAGTGCTTTGGCAGCCTGCTCCATGCGAAGTAACTTATCTTCCATAAGCCTTCGCATGCAACTGGCCAAATCGGCTATGTCGCCGCTGCGAAAGAAGGTAACGATATCGGTATTGAAGTAGAGCTTATCGACCCTGGTGTCAGCAATAATAATGGGCACCGCGAGCATCATAAACTCAAGACTTTTAGTGCTGAATGCTTCATCCCCGAAACCATCATTGCGTTTTGGAATAATACCCAGGTCAGAGTTTTCAGTGATAATTGCAATTTCCCGTAACGGAAGAGGTGCATGGAACAATACCCGATCTCTCAAGTCCAGCTCCGCCGCCAACTGAACCAGATTCTCTCTTTCAGGTCCCTCTCCATAGATGTGGAACTCGCTAGTTGGAAAAAGCTTGGCATTTATGGCAAATGCACGGATTGCCAAGTCTAGCCCTTGATGCCAATTGAGCGATCCCGGATACATTAGAACAACCTTATTGTCTCTTCGCGACCGTTCGCGTAAAGAAAATACCGACGGGTCCGGATAATTCATAAAGACTGAACATTTCGAAGCCTCTACCGATCTCTGTACTAGCTTTTCTCGCCATATGTGATTAGGAGCGATGACGTGGTCGGCCGAAGCTGCCGATACACGCTCAACGATCCGCAGAGCTCTGAATGTCCGCGAAGACGGGGACACCTTGAATTTGTCTGCATAGAGTTCAGGCAACAGATCATGAATGTCGAGGATCACGCAAGCGCCAGTAAACCGTGGCACAAGGGCAGCGAACACTAGAAAATCAGGAACAGAGTGAACGTGCACAATATTGTATCTATGTCGGACGTGCTTGGCAGCCACCAGGATAGAGGCACGGACCAGAAACATGAGTAAGCGAATCAGGTGTGTCAGCGGATGCTTTTCATTCTTCTTTCTCATCTGGATTCGGAATACCCGAACACCGTTCAGAACCTCATATTTTGGCTGGGACTCCTTGGCTACGGCGATCACGTCAACGTGGTCGCCGCGTGCAGCGAGCGCCTCGGCGTAGCGCATCACCCGGTTATCTCCTTCGTAAAACGTGTACGCAATCATGCACACATGCATTGGTTTACCTGTAAAAAAATTTACATTAGGCGAGATCGTTAGATCGTATGTTGAGCTACGATGTCTCACAGACGCGACAGGACAAGTCGTCTCTATTGGTAGCATGGCTCTGGAAACCAAGGAGTTCGTCACCAAGAGCCAGTACAGTCGCTTTTATCTCCGGGATTCGTTTGGCGAGATGGGAGGCCAGTTCCTTCCGTCCGTCGTAGGCCTCGTCAATAAGCCTCAGAATCTGCTCATTGTCCATTTGCCTTGCATCAGCCACCAATGATGGAACGCCGATCGTGTTGAGCACCCCGCTAAATTTTTCGCTGTAGGCTACTGCAACAGCCGGGATTTGTTGGGACAGAGCCGCGATACAAGCATGCATCCTTGATCCAATGAAGAACTCGCACGATCCGATAACGGATTTGATCTCACATTGGTCCAGTTCCGTTTGCAGAACGCCTAATCGGCCTTCGTATTTTTTCCCTAGCTCATTGAATATCTGCTCGCATACCAAGGCGTCACTCTCCGAGTGCACCTCTCTACCAAAGACATGAGGCAGGAGAAGCACACAAGTTTGCTTGCTAGAAATAAGATGATCAATGATGGCGTGTACCATCTGCTGATAGTTCGACCGCAATCCGAACATATTTTTGTGAGAGTATCCACCAGTCCACAATAGACCGCTGATATTGAAGCCCACAATGGGCAATTCCCGAGCAGATAATTCATTCAACCCTGCAATTAACAGTTGTTTAGGAGGCCTCGGCTCCACTACGAAGCCAAGATCGTAACAGAAGCGGTGTCGGCCGATGTTGTAGTTGTGCCCCAGCAAGCGCTCTACCTGCTCAAGCCCTATGTAATCTCTTGAGTACACCCGTTGAGCCCGGCCTAGTATCATACGGGCGATCCACCGAGGTAACCTTCCCATAAAGGGGCCTACCGTCTGGGGAAGTAAAACCAAGTCTTTGTTCAGCAGCAATACCAGTATTTGAGGCAGGCACACGTAGAAAAACCTGCCCAAACCATAAATATCGCTGAAGCTATCGCCACCGGATATTGACGCTGCAATATCCGCCTCGCAAATTCTACGCAGACTCCTGTTTCGGGCCAGGACCGCCTCACGCAACCGCTGAAACGGAAACAATCGCAGCATCAACGACAGGAGTAACAAAATAATAATGTTGTTGCCAAGATAGAGCTTCCAAGAGAATCGCATCGTGACAATCGGGATCGAAAGCCAACGTCCATCGGAATCGACAGTCCTGACTTCGTCCTCAGTGCCATAATCCAACAAAGATATATCCGGATTACGTCCATGGGCACGCAAACAGCGTACTGCACCAGACGCGAGTGCTCCTACCCCCATATTTTGAGTGTTGAAGCCTACACCTAATAGAAGAACCTTCAAAATATTCTCCTTGGAATCCGCATAAACTCTATAACCACGTTACCTCGACCCGGGGCGTGCGGTTTCATCGCGTAGCTTAGAGAAGAGACGCCTATATGTTGCTTCTGTTCCTGCTGCCACCCGTTCTCGATCACTTCAAAGCATTGCTTGCCCTTCAGATGCTAATGGATTCTTAGGCATGCTCACCCGAAGACAATAACTAGATATCCTGCACTTCACCAGTGGAGATGAGAGTCTTATATCTACTAACAATATCTTCGCTGCGAACACCAACTTGTCTACTTCCAAACATCCATTGCTTTGCATCAGAAATGACTTGGGCCGCAACCGGCTTCAATGATCGTGAAAGTAGAGAGCAGCAAGTCACTATCGGCAACAGATCCCACCACTTTCTTCGCATATAAAAATAGGAACGCCAATAGGCCCATGGTAGATATCGCAGTCCGTTGCTATTGTGAATGCAAAAGGAGGGAACGATGTAGCATCCCATTCCTTTCGTAAAAGCCTGAAGACAAATATCAGTTCCATAGAGATGAAAACCGGGTAGTTTATCGTCGAAATGAAGTCCCGAACTACGGCGAATAATTAGAACTAATTCATCGAGCGCCTGTGCACAAATCGGATTTGCAAAAGGCTCCCCCACAACACGTTGAAGTCCTGTTGAATAGCAATGCCCCGTGTATTCCGGCTTGTCCCCGGGTGTGACGCCAAACACTCCCAGTACTCCCCATTCTGGGTCTTGAACCGCCAGCCACTGAAGGCTCCGATTGAGATTTTCTTTCCATCGTTGAGGAAAATACACATCCTGATGTGCAAAAACGACCAACTCTGACTTTGCTTCCGAGAGACCGCAGTTATAGGCAGATCCTGATGAAGTAAAACCTTGCTTGATCAAAACCTGACACGTTAAGCCGATGTCTGGAGATCGTAATAGAGTATTCTCCAGCACTGACTCATTGTTAGCAGCAACCACTAGTGTCCACTGTGATAGAGATTGGTCCATACTCTCTAAGGAATCCCTATCCAGATTTTGCTCCATTTTAGGTGCCATCCGCTGTGACTGACGATGATTTTCTGCTAGCTTGCTACAGATGCTTTAGCTCTCTGCTGCGAATCTTTCCCTTCCCGATATTGGTGCCACAGTACCGTCATACTGAGGATGGTTGCACCAGCCGCGAAAGCGAGTGCTATCGGGGTTCTGAGATCCGCGAATCGCGTACTAGGAAGAATTCTGACGATTGTTGCCGCAGACACCGCAGCCAACATCATTTTTTTATTGGCCGCGGTCCAGATAAGAGGTATTTCGCGTCGAATGACAACCCAAGTCACAGCATAGTAGATGATAAACATGACGAGCGAAGCAATTCCCAACCCAGGAAGGCCGAACAGCCGCACCCCAATCCACGTTGTCACAAGTGTTGTAGCACCGCCAATTGATTCGGTAAGGAAGTAAATCGAACTCTTGCAGCGCGCCAAAATCGCAAATGACATTGTCCAACTCGAGAACTTGAATAAATCTCCGATCAACTGCCACTCGAGAATCTCTACTGCGGGAGAAAATTTCCGCGAGTACACCAAAGGAACTAGATAGGGTACTAGTGCAAGCGTACCTAGAATTATGGGTGCAGCAAGCAGCATTACTAGACGATGCTGCTCATTGATCAGTTGCACTAACGCCTTTGGGTTATCCCTCTCCGCTGAAACTCGCGGAAAGTAATCCTGCCCCATCGCAGTGACGATAAATCCCAGATACCCTACAGCAATTGCCGAGGCCGCCTTATAGTAGCCAACGCTCTCCGTGCTCAATAGATGAAAGACCACTATTGGCAGAGCAAGCTGCACGCCTGTTCCAACCAGCGTACTTACCGTGAAAGCCCCTCCGAATTGCAGGAGGGACCAGGCCGCATCCAGAGTCTCCTGTCGGAAGAATCGCAGAACCGGACGGCCCACATGACGACGGAGCATGATCCCAGAAATGGCCCAGCTCGCAATCGCTCCACCCAAAATGGCTATAACGATACCACTGGAATGCCAACGAAGTACCGCTAAAATAGTGATGCCTGCGCAGACCACGGAATTTATGATTGCATAGGTCGCCAGAACCGCTACGCGATGGTAGGTATTCAACATTCCGGTCTGGATGTTGTTGGCTACTGTGAATAATACGATAACCCCAACAATCGGCATGACCACCGGCTGATTTACCCCGCCTAGCCGGCTCAGTGGTTCCCGAAACAGAATTAGAACCAGGAATGAAATCCCGCCTAAAACCCAAAATAGCGCCCAAGCCCCATTCCGTAACCCGGAAACAATCAGCTCATCTTTGCGCGAAGCCGCTCCAGCTCCCTGCCGCACCATGCCGGTTGCTATCCCCATACCAGTAACAAGACTTGCTACCGCAACTACGCTTTGAATAAGGCCGTAGTAGCCATAACCGCTAGGCTGCAATAAGAGAGCTAACGCCTTCGCAGATACCAAGCCTACAAGGATAGTGACGACAGAACTTCCGCTCAACATTGCCGTAGCTCGAACAATCGACTTCATAATTACGATATCCTGAAAAGCTAAGCTACAGATGTAGGTAGGGTTGAATAGACAGGCAAACTACAGCACACTGAAGAGTTTCCGGCCACTCCTTTTTCGTCGGGTTATCAACCTTCGAAAGAAAGCCGAGCGGGAATAAGATCCACGGAAGATTGCCAGTGATCTGATTCATTCCACGTCGTGTGGTTGTTTGATCCAGGTATCATAGCCGATACCTTCCCACGGCATGCCACGTTCAAAGCGATTCATCCAAGGGTAGACTCTCCCTTTGCCCATCACGATATACTTCACGACGTCCGTTATTCTCGAAGATGCGCTGACAACCAGAGACAAATCTTTCAAACTCTTATTGACAACAGCGCCTGCACCTATGACACACTTTTTCCCTATCTGAATACCAGGGAGGATCACGGCACCAACGCATACTTGCGTGTAATCGCCAATGGATGATCCCTTCCAGTCATTCGACGGTGGATAGGGGTCGTGTGTCATGACTACAAACGGAGCGATCCAACAATAAGAACCTATCACCGACCACTGTGAAATATGTACACTGCTGTGAATCCTGGAATAATCGCCGATGATGATTTCACCCTCAAGATCAGCCATGCTCCCAACAGAACAGTGATTGCCAATCGTACACTTTTCCCGAATCAAAGCACGATGGCCGCAAGAAAACGAAGAGCCTATTTGACAGCTCGCATAAATTACGGAATGACTTCTGATGATTGAATCAGAACCAACGACCGTCACAGGATTCTCATAGTCAGGAGAATGATAGTAAGCATTAAGAGGCTCACCGACGACACAGTCATTACATATTGTGACGTTATCTTCTAGAACAACGTTGTCATAAATAACGGTATTGTCGCCAATGCGAACACCGTTGCCGAGCTTGGCTTTCGGACTTATATAAACGTTGCGGGAGTTAAACTTCATCACTTAGCTCCTAAACAAAACTGCAGCAGTAAATGTATTCGAGAGAGTTAGCTTAACGATCGGTTACTGGTTTCAAAAAAGACCTTTTGGTACAGAGCCTTGAGTATCCATTGAGTCAATCCCCTGCTTTTCCATCGTATCGATCAGCTCTATACTCAGATTATTCCTAGTAAGAAAAAATGCTATGTCCTCGCCATTAAATGCCTCGCCCGGCTGGGGGGGCACAATGAACTTTGCTCCATTCGACCGCAACAATGGGATCGCCGCATCGAGATCATTACAACGGAAACAGAGATGGTGCAGCCCTCCGCCTCTGCGGGCAAACGACGAAACTGGGGAATCGGCAACGGATGGTTCTACTAGTTTAATAAGGATTGAATCTGTTTTCTTTAGAAAAACCACTCTAACCTTCTGGCGACTGTTCTCTATCACTTCTGATACGCGATGATAGCCAAATATTTCCTGCCACTGTTGTATACCGTCGTCAATCGATGGTACGACAATTCCAATGTGATCAATAATCATGAGTTGTATTGTCCACGCAACTAGATGCTATAACGTGCGTCCAAATAATAGGTAGCCCCCTCGTTAAAGAAGGTTACATTCCATTTGCACCTTGGCTTGCTAATCGACTCGATTGATCGTGGCGAATAGCTTTCTTCCTATCGCGCGTAACCGCCCAGCGCAATAAAGATGGGGCTAATCTAATTCCAGCGCGCTTTGCGAGTTGCATGGCTGAAAACCCATAGGTTGATGCTTTAGAAAGGGCTTGCTTCGCTTGAATATAGTCCCCTTTTTCAAGGTGCCAGTTGGCCCAAGCCTTGTGCACATTGTGGAGATTGCTGCGCAAGATATGTTTGATTTCCTTCGGAAACTTCGCATCATCCCTAAGGTGTTTTTCGAAGCACTTTTGCTCCATGCGGAGACGAAACTCTTCCTTATGCCAGTCTCTTATGTGCCCAAATGCAGGTTCACCAGTGGGGGAACGGTCGATGAGTACCATGGGCATGCCAACGAAACAAAACGTCGTCAATTGAGATATTCGGAGGATAAGATCGTAATCTTCAAAATACCGCAAGCTCTGGTCCCATCCTCCGGCTTGCCGGACCATGTCGGTGCGCGCGATGGCCGTCTGCATCCAGATGGGATGTCTTCCTAAAGCAACAAGGCGGGTCGGGTTCGCAACTGTTCCGAATGCCTGATCTCGGCTTTTTCCTGCCAATTCGAACACACTCTGCTTCATGTAGGGATTGTTCATGAACCAGGCATCCGAAAAACAGAAACCGCATTTGGAATCAAATCTCTCTAGCGCACGGATCTGCAATTCAAGTTTAGTTGGCAACCAAAGATCATCACTGGCATTGAAGCCGATCCATTCCCCTCGCGCAATCGCGATTCCCGCATTGTTGGCCGCACTCTGGCCTTGATTGGCTTGGTAGATATATCGAACGCGATCCCTCCAGTGCCCATTGAGCTTGCTCCGAAGCTCCACCTCCGTAGAAGTAGCGTCCGACGACCCATCATCCACAATAATCACTTCCAGTACAGGATAGGTTTGATTCAGGATGCTTTCTACCGCATAAACGAGGCTATCTCGTTGATTATATGTAGGCACTACGACCGAGATTGTTGGAGTGTGTTCCATAATTATTTATAAACAGAGAGAAGGAAATCGACGATAGTAATTGACTGCGAAGACCAAATGCGCGTATCAAGATCCTGATGGTATGCCGATATTGAAACGGGGAGAGTCTAATTTTTCGCTACCGATTAGGCCATTTTTATGTTTGAGAACTATTTGCCTTATTGAATACAATATTAGTGTCACTCCGTAGAATGGAGTACTGAGCCAGCTCTCCAGTACTAGCTCATTACGGTAGTTGCTGTTCTATGAGCGCTCGGCTAAACGGTGGATTTCCTCCAAGAAATTGAACAACAAAATATCGTGAAGCATCCTATACCATCAGATTAACCCTTATTTGAAAGTCGCAACTTGATAGCCATATATGCAACCAGAGGAATAACTATAGCGAAGCAGCCAGCAAGGAGAATATCTATGAGCGGCAAAGTGTCAATTTTAAGAACTGTTTTAATGACAATGGTGCTGGTGCTCCTGATCTGCGATTGCGGCATCTACTGCTTTGCCGCCGCGGGCTGCGACGGATCCGGGAACTGCTACGTTCGTTCTGGAGCGACGAGCGGAACACGCACAGGCATAGACTGGGCCAACGCTTATATTGATCTTCCTGCAAACTTGACGCGGGGTGTCACCTATTGGGTGGCCGGTGGCACCTATGGCGGTCATGTATTCAATGACGTTGATTCCGGCAACATTGCTATTACTGTCATGGCTCCAACCACTGTCAGCCATGGCACCAGCATAGGATGGAACGATTCGTATCAGGCTCAGGCGTTGTTCCAAAGCGCTGATACCTCTGGAGTAGGTACTATCTTCAGCTTCACCAAAGACTACTACGTCATCAATGGGACCTACCGGAGTAGTTCGACAGGCAACCCACAAACGGACTGGCAGTCCGAATCCGCCTATGGTTTCAAAACGGATAACTCCAGAGCTATAGCTTGCTATGCGAATATAGGATTCGGAACTAACTCAGCTACAGCGGCCGTCGTGGTTCACGATATTACATTTGAGTATGTCGATGTTAATGGCTCTCATGCAAATACGGATGCAGGTTGCCGGGAAAATGGAATTGATAATGATTGGGGATCGTACAATCTGACGGTCAGCAATAATTACATTCACGATGTGGGGGCCTCAATGTTATTTCTCCACGGTCAGCATTGCGCTAACGGGAGCGTGGTGCCACCCCCGTGTACTCGCGGAACTGCTCCAGGTGGTGGAACCTACGGCCCCGCGAATAACGAATCTTTCGAATATAACTATTTCTCCCGAAATTACTCCACCGCAAACTACCATGCAGAGGGAGGATCAATATCAGAGGGAACCCAAGACCTCACCCTCGCTTACAACTACTGGCAGGACATTAATGGAACAGCCATTATCGCACCGGCAAGCGCCTGTGACTTCAACAACTGCAACCAGAATAACGGTCCCTGGTACATCTATGGAAATGTGGTGCTAATGACCAGTTGCGCAGCCGCTAGCGGCGGATCCGGAGCTAACGCTAAGAATCCCGGTATCGCCAACTTCTTTTATCTTTTTGATTCCCAGTTTTCCGGAAATGTCTACATCATAAATAACACAATAGCCAATTATGGAACCGGGTGTGGCCTTGGGTCGGGAGTCATGCTCGGCGATGGGGGCTATACCAATCCAATGCAAGCAGTTTATGTTATGAACAACGCTTGGGTGGGTGCGGCACAAATAAGCATCAGTAATGCCTGCCCCACAAGCAACGGGCTGCCGACCTGCACGTCGATGACTTGGACTGATAATGCTTACTTCGCAACGACTGACTCTTCACCCTCGAATGATTCGGATCCCGGCAAACAGGTGGCAACGTCCAATGCAATTTTCAATAGTGCTGCAAGCTTTGACTATCGTTTGGCATCCGATACCAGCGTTGGTGCAGTTACCAGTGCGATACTTGCAGCAAATGCGACTGACCTATTGGGAACCGCTCGAGGAGCTGATGGCACATGGGATCGCGGTGCATTTCAGGTTCCATCCGCATCCGCGAGCATGCCCAGCCCACCTACCGGATTGACTGCCACCGTGCGATAGAACGGCAACAGCGAGGTCATACCTTCCTGTTTTTTAGATTTATTCATATTCACTGTTCCTTAGGTGCTCGTCGGCGTTTGCTTTTCCACTAAATGGTGCCTCCATCTAGTTTTGATCTTCTGCAATAATCCAGAATTTGCAAGTGCACGTTTTAGCCATATATCGACTGTAGCAATAGGGACTATCATTGCCTTGATCGCCACACCTTTTAGCGAAGTACCAAATATTCTTACATTAGCTTCGGTCCAACTGCTATCACCTAACACCTGTTTATATTGTGCATCTCCCAATCCCCAGTCGACTTTCTTGATGGTGGAATCAATTTCACTATCGCACAGACCTTCAAGAGTCTTTGTAATCAGGTACATTCCTGGCGAATATCTGGCATTGATAGGGTCGTATCCCAAAAAATCGCTGTAAAGTACGCCCATGTATGCAGTTGCAATCCAGAATGCGGCTGGCTTATTTGCTAAATAAAGCACATAAGCTCGAAATCTTCCTCTTTTGGATTCTGCAAGCATCCTCTGGTATAGCTCTTTGCTTCCATCGAAGCCAACGCCCAGTTTTCTATGGTAGGTCTTACAGGCGATACTTTCTACGTCAACGAACATTTCCGCCAGACTGTCGGGTTCATAAAAGCAACGGATGTTGACTCGCCCCTCGAACTCTTGAAGTAGCTTTTTTCCACGTAAATTTTTGCGTCGCTTTGCTGACATTTTGCGATACGTGTCATCCGCGCTGCATCCCGCAGATGTACTACGATGGATCTGCACTAGCGAACTAGAGTCTCGCGTTTGCTTAGCAGCAGACAATGTTCGATAGAGGCACGAATCAGTTCGAATAAAGTGAAATTCTGCGAGATCTGCCTCTCGTTGTTTGAGCGACTCTCTAATAGCCTTTATAAAGAGCGTGCAATTTTCGGAAGAGAACTCTCCAAGCATGCCTCCATAGATGAATGTCAACTGACGAGCCTTCACTCTAAAAAGAGTCTTGTAACCCAATCGGCAGTCGATAGAGACTATCTCTTCCCTTCCTACAAGGAGCGCCTCAGGAGAGCCATTTCTGCTTATCGTCAGAACATGCGGCCTGCATCGCTCCGCCCAGACACGTACTACATCCGTATAAAAATCAATATCGGCATTCGGATGCCATTGCATGTCACACCAGCTAGTGCGCAGAGCCGCTAAACCTTTCAAATCATTCGTCACTGCTATATTGCCGACCTCTAAGGAATAGGCATCCTGCAGGTCCGAATCGAATTCAATAGAGTCTGAGTGTGACATAACAAAGCGTGTACATGAAGTACTTGTTCGGTGATGGCTAACAGGCGGTAGTAGGTGAGGAGTAGGCTATCGGCATCAACCATGTAGAAGGGCCCGCTTCTACCAGAACCTTCTCCCGTTCTTCATCTTCGTTCACATCAATAAATTCTTTGGCTTCGATCGGAGTCTGGAATTGATCTCCAACTGTGGCGATCATTGCCAGCAAGAGATACCAATTGACAAAATTTTGATCGAAGTAGGAGACGCTGACGTACGAGACAACATGAGCAAATAATGCTGCTCCTAATCCCCATACAAAAAATTGATTTGTTGCTGATTCTCCAATTTCGGCCATTGAGCGCCGTGTCAATCCAACCAAGCGGAACGCGCAGACGATAATCCAGATGAACAACCCCATTGACACAATTCCGCCTTCGGCCCCAACTTGAAGATATTGATTTGTTACGTCGAACAGTCCCTGCTCTTCATCGGCCCAAGAAAGGGTAGATTGGGTTCCCATCAACCACCAATCACCGAGATTGTGGAATGCGCCGTCGATCAACATAGCCCTATGAAATCCAGTTGAACCTGAGAATACATCTACCCTGGCTAAAAGAAACCAGATGGGAGCCTTCATGAAAATCTGGAGAGAGACCAGACCAACCGCGATCCCCCTCCGCAGAAGAAACATATGATCACGCGCACGCCACAACCCGAGTGCTAGCACCGCAGCCATAAACGCCAGTACGGGCCCGCTGGAACCTGAAGCCACTGTAATAATTAACGAAGAAATCACTCCGCCCGCAGCCATCAGCTTGCCTATGCCTCCATTCAACCAAAGACACGCTACTAGTGGAAAGACGGTTGCCCCGAAGGTGCCCGCAAGAATAGGATGCGAAAATGGCCCTTGGCATCGCAAAACGCCATCACGAACGATGGTTATCTCACTTACTCCTCCAAACACTGCAAACAAATTTCTTCCCGTTGACTTTTCGAAAAGCATGCAGATCGCCAGTGGAACAACGAGTACAGCGATCGTACGGAACACCTGTATCACATCGTCAAGACTCCGCAGCATCATCCGAAAAAGAAAATAGAACCCAATGATATTGTAAGTGGCACCCATCTTGTAGATAATCGCGTCTCCGCTGCGCCACAGACCAACATAGGCTACAAAGCCGATAGCAGTCCACCACAGGATCATTTTGTCTAATTGACCCAGCTTAATCTTCCGAAACTCGCCGCGCAGTAGTACACGCGTCCAACCGAACAACATCAATACTCGAATCATTGTGAAATGACAGCCCGCAATAACGATTGATTGCCCCATGGTCATATAGCAACACGTTGCTATTACTGGAACAATTGCATACCGTTTTGGCAATACAAGTAATATTGTCCCTGCCGCAATTGTCAAAGCAATGCCAGATGCGTTTGCCGGAATGTTGGGATCTATCTGCATGCTCGAAACAAAGAATTTCACGGCTGGGAAAAGCATAGCTAGTGTGTCATGCCAACTAGCCCTGACAAGAATTGACTCCGGCTAATCGCGACTAAGGCCGCACACCCATTGCTCGAGCCCAAGTGCCCAGCGCAATATGCTCGTCCATTTCCGTCTGATCATTGTCACGCTGCGGCCTCGTCCTGTAATCCTGGCGACTGGTGCTGCCAGTGATATAACTGCGACTCGGAGGACAGCCTGTAGGCCGACGGACACCTGAAACACTTTGGCATAGGTGCGGCTGTGATTTAGTTCAAAGAAACGTTTCCATGACTCCCTCATCACAATTGCAGACCATCCACTCTCTACGACTGCATCGCTGCTCTTTCCCCCGTGATGAACGAACACGGCATCCGGAACATAGAGGTTCCTGAGTCCCAATCGTTTTGCTCGCAGGCAAAGATCCACGTCCTCTGCGTACATAAAATACGCTGTGCTGTACATATGAGCGCGTAAAAATACATCACGGCTCACCATCTGGCACGCACCTGAAATGGCATCTACCTCGACTGAGCCACTTGGGTTGTCGAACAAGGGGCGCATGCCCCAAAACGACCAACGGGGCAGCAAAGTCCGCAGCAAGTCTGAGTCAAGCAGGATCCCAAGAATACTGGGAAATTTCTGGATACAACTTGTCTGGATGGTGCCGTCGGAGTTGAGTAACTTAGCTCCTACAATGCCAGCGTCACTTGTATTAGCCAGCAGCTCCGCCATTCGTTGGACCGCTCCTGCGGAAGTTTCCGTATCCGGATTAAGAAAAAGAACTAGTCTCCCATTGGAATGTAAAAATGCGGCGTTATTCGCACGACCAAAGCCATAATTCTCTTCGCCTTGGATGAACTGTACGCCGGGAAAGTCACGGGCAATCATCTCACGACAACCATCGTGCGACGCATTATCGATCACGATGGTCTCAACGCTCAGACCAAGGGGTTGTGCATAGAGGCTTGAGATGCACTTGCGTACAAAGTCTGCCGAATTCCAATTAACTATGATGATTGAGAGATCGGGAGGCTTCACCATCGGCTGCACTCTATGTTCCCATAAATTGACGATGCCACAGTTCGAACGAGATCAAGAGATAGATGTGACGCAGGTGATTCTGGCGCCCCGTCTCGTGGTCAGCCACCAGGCTTCTTATGTATTCCTTATCGAAATATCTGGCTGAGACGCTCGCATCGCTCAGAAGACAGTCACCCACAAAGGATTTCATCTGCTCTCGCAGCCAGCAGTCGATGGGGTTCGCAAAGCCTTTCTTTTTTCGATAAACGACATTCAGTGGAAGCCACTTCTCCGCAGCTTTCTTATGGAGATATTTACCACGGAGATGCCGCAACTTGAAATTCGATGGTAATGACTCAGCAAACTCAACCACCCTATGATCCAAAAATGGAACTCTCGCTTCCACCGAGTTTGCCATCGAAGTCTTGTCGGCGACCATAAGCAAATCATCGGGTAGATTCGCTCGCGTATCGATATAGGTCATCTGATTGACAGCATCTAACTCGCTCACGTCTTGCTGCAGGTGACGTAAGGCATTTTCAGCCTCAACGCCGTCTGTTGAAATATGCTGAAGGAGCCACGGTTGAAACAAGTGGGACTTCATCTCGTTGGTATAAAACGAGTACATCTTAACGAAACGGCTCAGCATGTCAGGTTCGCTCAAAGAGTTCACCCCTCTACGCAACCTTTCGTTCTTCACAGTGCCGAGGACAACAGGCCGAACTATATTCGCGGTGAATGCGCGGGGTAGACGACTGTAAGCTCCTGACAGGGAGGCACCGATGTATCTAGGATATCCAGCCCACGGTTCATCGGCTCCCTGACCAGTCAATGCGACCTTGACCTTCTTGCTAGCCATCTGGCTCACAAAGTAAAATGCAGCAGCTGTTTCATTGCCGACTGGTTCTTCGAGATCCATGAGATAGCGACGATAGTAGTCTTGATAGTCCTTTGGGCCAATGACAAGTTCAGTATGGTCTGCTCCATAGAGTTCAGCTAGGCCGCGCGCGTCCCGAGTCTCGCTTGATTGCTCTCCATGTTCAAACCCAAGCGTGAATGTATGAATACGCCCATTGGTATGATGACGCATGAGTGCCAGTAAAGTAGCGGAATCCACTCCTGAACTAAGAAAGAGCCCAACCGGCACATCGCTACGCATCTGGAGACGAACCGCATCTTCCACTAAATCTTGGTAAGTCTCGATTAATTCCGACTCGTTACAATGCTCACGAATACTTGGCTTCCATGTCCAGAAGCGCCGGAACTCAATTTTTTTCGAGTTTACCAGCATCCAATGCGCCGGTGGCAGCTTATATATACCTGAAAACAATGTCTTCGGAGATGGGACATAACGCAGCGTGAAGAGCTGTGACAATGCCTCAAGATCCACTTCGCGTGGGCACTCCTGGTCCTGAAGCAACGCCTTGATCTCCGAAGCGAACAAAATGCGGTGGCCAAGGACAGCGTAGTATAGCGGCTTCACCCCTAGATGATCACGAGCCAGAAAAAGACTTTTGTTTATGCCACTCCAGATCGCAAACGCGAAGATACCATTAAAGCGTTCGACGCACGCTGTGCCCCACTCTTCATATCCATGCAGAATCACCTCGGTATCGCTTCGTGTTTTGAAGATATGACCTGCCTTCAGAAGCTCTTCCCTCAGTTCTATATAGTTATAGATTTCCCCATTGAAGATAATGTGCAGTGTGCCATCTTCGTTTGCGATCGGTTGCGAGCCTCCAGCAACATCAATAATACTCAGTCTTCTGTGACCTAATCCAATTTCATTGGAGATATAACGACCCTCACCATCTGGACCGCGATGTTGCAAAACCGAACCCATTCTCTGGATGAGTTCGGGCGCCACCGGGCCTCCATTCCGATTGAACACTCCAAAGATACCGCACATTCGTTGCAATCCTGCTTTCTCACATCATGATCGGAAAGATAATCTGGAGGTTAGCTGTTCAGCGATTCTCCGATTCAAAAGTCGCTTGTAGTAGGCTTCTTCATGCAAGTTCACTAGCTTTGGGCGACGGCTAAGCACAGCGTACAGATAGCCGCAAAACAGCATTGCGCCAGCTAACAGCAACGGCCTACCCGTGATTGTGCGATGTAATAGTTTTCCAAAAAAAAACAACGCACTTCCGCCACTCACGTAATAAATTTCCCCATGGAAAAAGCTCATCCGTAGAACTCCCATGGCAGAGCCCTCTGCCTTCAAATGGTGAAACTGGATTTCAGAAAAGTGTGTAGTCTCCCAACCACGCGTCCACGATTTGATCTCGTCCACCGTATCCCATCCAGGCAAAAGCGGAAACCCTCCGATTGCACGAAAACACGCAACCCTCACTATTTTTGATGCCCCAGCGGCATGATATTGCGGCAAGGTTACCGGAATCCAACTTTCCTTCTTCTTTTCGAGATACAGTCCTGAAGCAATTCCAAGCCGTGGATTGCTGCGAAATCGGCGCAGTATCTGTTCAAAGTAATCAGATGGCAGAAGCAGATCTGCATCCAGTTTGACTACATATTCGTGATCGAGGTGACATACAGACTCATAGCCTAGAGAGAACGCTCTGATCTCGGCAGAGCCCAGCATGCGCTGCGCATTTCGTTCGATCCGAATATACGAAATCCACGCACAATTGCGCATGTAAGTCTGAATAATTTCCGACGTCGTATCCGATGAGCCGTCATCGACCAGTACCCAGCGAAGAGGACGAACCGTTTGACCTATCACCGATTCCAGAGTACAGGCAATATATCGCTCTTCATCTTTCACAGGAGTGATAATGATGTAGTTGGCAGCGCCTTCTGAGAATTCCATCACACGCGTCTCCTGCTAAACGCCTTTCTCGTATATTGCAGCGCGTGCAGCCATTCGTATCCTCCTTCAAGCTTCACCCTCAAGAAGGCATCGTCATCGAATGTGTTGATGGGTAACCGCGGCAATAAATACCGGTCTGTTAATACTCTTGCTGTGCCAATGATAGTAGACACAGCATTCTTGTAACCACACATCTGTAGATATTCTCGAACATACTGAACATACTTCTTATCATGCTCTGGAAACGCATATGGATAGGCGAATGATTCGACTGGAGCACCAAGTTTATCCTCGAGCATCTCTTTCGATCGTCTCACTTCTTCCTCTACGCGAGAGCGAGACATCTCCCGTAGGTTGCGGTGACTCACAGTATGAGATCCGACACGGATACCACATTTGGGAAGGTCACACACGTCGGCCCAAGACATGAACCGTTTTCCGTTCTTGATGACTCTTTGCTTACCTGTAGATCCCGTAACGATATACACCGTAGCGGCAAAGCCAAATTCGACCAGTATAGGAAGCGCTTCATCATAGAAATCTGCGTATCCATCATCGAACGTAATCGCCACCGGCCGCTTGGCTACAGCGCGGGAAGACGGAGTAAGTGCGTCGTCTACGCTAAGTGGTTGGTAGCCTCCAGTGGCCAGCACCTGCATCTGACTGCGGAATACAGCCGGTGAGGTATTAGTTTCGAAGTAGGGGTGCCGTCTGCTTAGGGTTCCATTGATCCCGTGATACATCAGAATCGGAAACCGGCCGCTTGCCGGCTGGGTTCTCCGAATCGACATCAGGCGCGCAAGTACTAGGCTTACTGAACGATCGAAGCGAAATTTCATTGCGGATGTTTCCGGTGAAATAATGCTAACATTTGGCACAACAAATCTGCTAGAAGGGCGGCCGGCGAAGTTAGCAGCTTCAACGGGCGTACGCCGCATCGGCGTGAGCTACCTCAGTCGCCTCTTTGGACGCGATAAAGTCGGCAATGCTGCTCACCGAATCCCATATCTCAGGAACCAGTTCCGAATCGGCGACTTGAATTCCATACGTGCTTTCCACATGGGACACAAGGTTAAGTATCCCCATCGAATCGATCAAGCCTTTGTCGATGAAGGAATCATGGTTTGTAAGCTCGCTATCGTCGTTACCAAAAAGAAATGTCTCAATTACAAACTGCCGCAGGTCTTTCTCGATAGGATTCATGCAAGAGCCTCTCCTCGAAGTTGATAGTGAATTGATCTACCAGGGATTGGGTAGAAATAATGCCAACTAGGGCGGCGTTGTCCAGAAAAGAAACTGCACGCCCAGCCTTGGCCTTGTCTACTAGTTTTTGAACGGACGCGGCGTTGAAGATGCCAAAGTCGCGAATGCGCTCAGGAGATATTATTTCCGCTATGTAATCATTATGGGGCTTCCCTGAAACTGAATTAAAGAAACTGCTTGATTGAGGTGCACGATATGGCTGCTTAGGCCTATCTATAACCGACTTGGGTATCTGTTTTGCGAAGGCACGCTTTAGCAGGTACTTTTCGTTTAATCCTTTCATCTTGAGACGGCTTGGAACGCGAGTCGAAAGCTCGACCAGCCGATAGTCGAGGAAGGGATACCTCCCTTCGAGCGAATGCGCCATTGCTACTCTGTCGCCCTGAGAAGACAGTAAGTAATCGGGAAGTAGAAATGCGGCTTCCAAATACTGAGCTCGCCGAAATGAGCTCCAAGAATCAAACTTTCCTGGCAAAGCACTCGTTACCGGCGACCAAAGGTTGTTCTTCTTGTTGGCCGAGCGAACCTCTTCGGAGAAAAGCAGTTGGCATCGCTGTGTGAGTTCCCATCGTGGAATGTGTGAAAACAGCGTGTGGTCTGTCTGTCCACGGCCAGCATGGAAGAATGTCTGAAGACACGCAGGCGATTGCTTTTGTAGCCCCTCCATATAAGGATAAAGTTTTTTCAGTAACAGTGGCCTGCGTTTAGAATTCGGTTGTGCTGCAATATAAGCTCGGACTTTTGCTTCTTTGAAGATGTCATACCCTCCCCAGAATTCGTCTGCTCCTTCGCCCGTCAACACTACTTTGAAGCCCTTGTCGTGCACAAACCTGGACAGCATAAACATCGGTGCAGGCGCCGTACGAAGAACGGGCGTCTCCATATGCCATACAACATCAGCAAACGCTGCACCAATTTCACTTGGCGAGCACCGTACTACCTCATGCTTCGTTCCCAGCGCCTCTGCAACTTCCCTCTGGTACTTGCTTTCATCCAGGTCCGACTCATCAAAAGCGATCGAAAACGTATGGAGTGAGGACCCAATGCATTGCCGCGCCAAGTTAGATGTAATCGACGAATCCAACCCGCCGCTTAGATAAGCCCCAACCGGGACATCTGCCCGTAATCGTATGCGAGTTGCATCCATCAACAATGCACTGAGTTCCTCAACCAACGATGCTTCTTGCCTATCCGATTTCTCAGCGCCAGGGTCATCGTCTCCGAATTCCAGCGCCCAGTGCCGTAGCAGAGTCGCCTCACCGTTCTCAACGACCAGAGAATGCCCAGGCATGAGTTGCACGATGCCCTTAAACATTGTGCTTGGCGCCAACGCAAACCAGTATGTAAAAACCTGCTGCAGCGCACCGTAATCAAGCGCCGCTCTCACATCCGGGTGAGCAAGAAGTACCTTCGCTTCTGATCCGAAGACGATATCTTTCCCGATCCATGTGTAATACAACGGGCGGACACCCAACCGATCACGCGAAAGAAATAGTCGCTTCCGCGATTTATCCCAAATTGCAAATGCCCACTGGCCATTCATGTGTTTGACGCAGTCAACGCCATACTGCCGATATAAATGCAGGATGACTTCTGTATCCGACCGTGTCAGAAATTTGTGGCCCTGCTTTTCCAGGCTCTCGCGGAGTTCAATAAAGTTGAAGATTTCGCCATTGAATGTGATGGCGAGATCCTTCTCAGGAGATCGCATCGGTTGATGTCCACCTGCAAGATCGATAATACTGAGGCGGCAATGTCCCAAACCCAACTCGCCTTCGATATAAATATCGGAGTCATCTGGGCCACGATAACCAATAGCTTTTATCATCCGTCTCAGAGTGAACTGATCGGCTGGACGTCCATCGTTATTGAGGATTCCGGCAATACCGCACATAGTAGATGATGGCACCAAGAATGGAAGAAGAGCATAGCAAATCATGCACTTCCCGCGGCTCTATAAATCTATAGCAGTTGCAAAGCCACGCTGACATGGTGGAGCACGCGCTCCACCACTCTGTCCTGCTGCTCGCAGGTAAGTTCAGGAAACATGGGCAAAGAAATAATTTCAGATGCGATCTGCTCGGTGACGGCATAGTGCCCACCAGCCCATTCTCTTCCCCGGTAAACTTCTTGTAAGTGAAGAGGAATAGGGTAGTGAATACCAGTGCCTATGCCAACTGCGTTCAAGCTAGATCTCAAACTATCTCTATCTGGACTGCGCACGACATAAAGGTGATGGGCAGAACGCGAGTAAGGCGCTTGGTAAGGCAAAATAATGTCTGCTTGAGTATCGCTCAATGACGTATCGTAACGTGCGGCGATCTGACGTCTTTTGTCGTTCCATCTTGCTAAATGGCCAAGTTTCACAGTTAAGAAAGCCGCTTGAAGAGCATCGAGCCTGCCGTTATACCCGTCGATCTCATGATAATATTTTTTGGCCTGCCCATGATCGCGGAGCATGCTGCACAAGGCTGCGATTCTGTCATCGTCTGTCGTGATCGCACCCGCTTCCCCGCAGGCCCCTAGATTTTTCCCGGGATAGAAACTGAACGCTCCAGCATGACCGAGAGATCCCGCCTTTTTCCACCCGCCGAGCTTTTTTGAAAAGTACTCGGCACCATGAGCTTGACATGCATCCTCAATAACAAATAGCCCGTAACGCTCGGCTAAATCAAGTATCGGATCCATGTCTGCAACCTGGCCATAGAGATGTACCGGAACGACAGCTGTCACGGGTCTTCCACTTATTCGAACTCGAAGTTGCCCCTGCCTGTCCACCTCACACTGAGTCTCAATGTACTCCCGGAGATGTTCCGGGCTCATTGTGTAAGTGCAATTATCCACGTCAACAAATGCCGGTTCAGCACCTGTCTGCAGGATCGCCTCGGTCGTGGCAATAAAGGTGTTGGGGACTGTGACAACAGTATCGCCAGGCTTCACGCCTGCAGCAATCAAAGCGAATAGAAGAGCATCAGTTCCACTAGCCACTCCTGTACAGTAGCCAGTTCCACAAAACTGTGCGTATTCGCGTTCAAACCGTTCTACAGCATGACCGCCCACAAACATCGCGGACTGTACTATATCTTTAAACGTGGCCAGTAACTCACTCTCAAGACCACGATGCTGGGTCACTAAATCTAGAAGTGGGATATTATCTGTCGACACCTAAGCCTCCACTCTTTCTTCCTTCATCTCGATGTAACTATGCACTTTTGCAGGATTACCCATCACGATACTATTGGCTGGAACATCATGTGTCACCACACTTCCAGCACCAACAATAGCGTTTTCTCCTATCGTGACCCGGCTAAGAATGGTCGCTCCTGAGCCGACCGAGGCGCCTTTTTTTACCTGTGTTCTTTCCAACACCCAATCCTGTTCGGTCATGAGTTCACCGCGTGAGTTCGTGGCGCGAGGTCGTCTGTCATTGATAAAAGTCACCCCATGACCAATGAAGACATTGTCTTCGATCGTTACCCCTTCACAAATGAACGTATGGCTTGAAATCTTGCAACGATTTCCAATTCTGCTACTCTTCTGCACTTCGACAAACGTACCAATCTTTGTACCATCGCCGATTTCGCATCCATAAAGATTGATAAACGCGGCGAGCTTAACATCTTTGCCCAACTTTACGTCAGGAGATATACGAAGCATGTCGTTCAAAGATATACCGCCTCTCCACGGTTCAGCAGGGACCGGCTGGCTGCCTCTAACATCTGAATGACCCGTCGTCCTGAGTGACCGTCTGTCTGCGGCCTCTTTCCATTGCAGACACAATCTACAAAGTGTGCAATCTCCTCATCAAGCGCCTCAGTTCGGTCCACCTGTGGCGCCCACATATCTCCAGAGCGATAGCTGACAAGAAGGTCGTAAACGGCGCTGCTATTCTGAATGTGGACTCCTTTGTCATACACTCTGATCTTTTCGTCTACTTCAAGGTCATTCCACACCAGCATTTTATTTTCTCCACCGATAAGCGTAGTGCGGATCTTGACGGGCGACAGCCAGTTTACGTTGATATGAGCGATTACCTTATTAGAGAAATATACGGTCAGGTACGCAACGTCTTCATGCCCATTCAAATGTTTTTGACCAGTTGCCGAGATCGCCTCCGGCTTGCCGTCAATCAGATAATCCATAATGGATAAATCGTGTGGGGCCAAATCCCATAACACATTAATGTCATGTTGGAATAACCCAAGATTGACTCGCGTCGAATCATAGTAGTAGAGCTTTCCCAGTGTCCCGTTATCAATGAATTGGCGAATCTTCCGCACAGCCCCTGTGTAAAGAAACGTGTGGTCAACCATGATCTCAAGATGCATGGCCTCAGCTAATTCGATCAATTCGTCTGCTTGCGCCACATTGCACGTAAAGGGCTTCTCTACAAATACGTGCTTCCCGTTCATTAGCGCCTTCTTTGCAAGTTCGTAATGAGTCCATACTGGTGTAACCACGGCAATTGCATCTATATCGGTGGAATAAATAGCATCCATGCAATCGGTCGAGGTCTTTATATCAGGGTAGGACTGAGCTAGACGCTCCAGCATCTTTGGTCTTGTATCGCAGACCATCTCAACTCGGGATCCGGCGCATCGATGAAAATTTCTTACAATATTAGTTCCCCAATACCCGTATCCAATGACTCCAATCTTCAACATGCCCTTACCTCGGCTTCTCACAACAGGTTCGTAGGACAGGTAAACTCCCATGGAGCAAGCCCCTGCAACCAACAGTAGATGCTTGCGATCCCTACAGGACGGCTTTTACGCAAGCGCTTCCTGCCAGGCTTAGTTTGCCCCGCGCCCAAGAAACATCGCGGCTGGCGTTTGCAGAATGATCTTCAGATCCAGCCACAACGATTGTGACCTCGCATACCGAAGATCCATCCGTACCATTTCATCGAATGTAGTTCGGGAACGGCCATGGACCTGCCACAGCCCGGTTAGCCCAGGTTTGATCTCCATTACGCGCCGCTTGTGCCATGCGCGGTAGCAATCGAACTCGTAAGGCAGCGGCGGCCGAGGTCCAACAAGCGACATTTCACCTAGCAGCACATTAACAAATTGGGGCAATTCATCCAAGCTTGTCCTTCTGAGTATTCGACCTAGAGGTGTTATCCTCGGGTCAACCATCAGCTTATAGAAGCCATTCGGTTGCTGTGCCTGCTTACTTCCATTGATTAATTCCTTGACGTAGTTGCGATGTATCGTCTGATCATTATTGATGCGCATTGAGCGAAACTTATAGAAATTGAATAATCTTCCATACTGTCCAACTCGTTTATGGCAAAAAAATACCGGCCCGCTGGACGTAATTTTAACTAGCAGTGCAATAGTAGCGAAGACTGGGATGAGCAGCAGAAGAAATAAGCAGCTTCCTGCAATATCAACCGTCCGCTTTAGCACATCTGAATGGCGTTTTGTCCATGGCTTTTGATAGAGATCTCGATAGATAACTTCTCCCGCATCATCCGCGTGTCCGCTGTCCGCTGAACGATGGGGGAGAACATGGATCGCTAGCTCAAGCCTGCGAAATTCTTGCGGGGAAACTGCCTGCTGAACCGCAGAAGAGATCTTCTGTATAAGCAGTTCAACTTTGGCGTTGTCCACATGGCCGATTTCAGTTAGCAGAACACCAAGCGTAAGATCTTGTTCGTACCATCCAATCGAATCCGTCTCTCTTTTACAAGAGGATACAGACATAGCGACGCTTGGTGCCAGATTCAAATGGCCTTCATTCTGAAAGCAATCGCCGCTGATCAGAACCAGTACAAATGGCCTGCCGGATCGTTCCGCCCTCTTATGCTCGTGATTCAGAGCTTGTAAAAATGCAGTGCTCGGTGTGATATCCCTGGCTGACTTCCCATATACAGTGGGCGCAAAAGCCATTGAACTCACCTTTATCCCTGATGACACATCGACCTCCAGGCGTCCATTGCTAAACGCACGTACGGCTTTTTGTTTCAACCGGCCTTTTCAAATAAGACCGTGCAAGCAATGAGCGCCGCATCGATTTTTTACCAACAACTGCAGTTTAATAACTACAAATAACAGTCGTTCTTGTTATTTCCACTCACTTCAGACTCAACATCTTAGATTTAGTCTTTTTTATACCCCAAGAATCTGAAACGACACGCTGATGTTCGCTATAGTAACTGTCGTAGCACTTCTGGCTTTGGACATTCGCGCTGTTTAGAATTGTGACGATGATCTTTTGCCTATCGAGGGCACCGAGTGCTTCCTCCAGCATTGGCTTTGACGTGACGCCCCTTCGCGTAACCAGCAGTACTGCATCTGCAAGCGCTGCGAGGATCCCTGCGTCAGCGAACGGTACGAGCGGAGGAGAATCAATGATGACCCAGTCGAAATTATCTTCGAGCTCATCTAGCTTCGCCGCAAACTCAGGTGACTGCAAAATGCTACCTGGCACCTCGACTGGTATGCCGGCTGGAAATACCCATAGTGGAAGCCCTTCAGCCTTCCGAAGAAGCGGCGCGCGATAGATACCTTGGTCGCACCACGTTTGCATAGATGAGTTATCCACTACATCGAACCAACGGCTCATACCGGAACTGCGAAGATCGCCGTCGATAAGCAAAACCCTCTTGCTGTACATAGCTAGAGTTATCGAAAGATTTGCCGAGATTAATGTCTTTCCTTCTCCTTGAACTGCGCTTGTAACAAGTAGCTTCTTAAGGGGATGACGCGCTTGCGCCTGGCTCAGCCGAGAAGCTAGAGTTCGTAGAAGTTCTGCACCGAGGCACTCTGGTTCATTCTTTGCCACGAGGCGATCTGTGGGTTCAGCCGGAACCTTGAACTCGGCACATGCCGTTACCTTGTCCGTGAGATAGTCTGTAGCTCTTGGCCTACAAACAGCATCACAACCATTGATGGTGCGTTCCTTTACATCCGTACTATGGATCGAATTGAAGATTGAGTCTTGAATCATCTATTTGGGATTCTATTCGAGCGGTTAAAAAAATTGGATACCCACCGGTCAAATTTAGGATTTGTAATACCTGAGCAGTGTAATAGCGGGGATAGTTATAGCTAGAATTATGGCTATAGTGACTTCCAGAACTTTACGTCGGCGCATCTGAGCGAGTTCTCGCGGAGTGGCCATACTCGGCAGGGGAAGAATGTATCCGCTCCCAATGCACTCAGACAACTCTGACGCTTCATAGATATAAGGATTCAACGCACCCAATAGAAGTGCTATTGCCAATCCAATTGCCAGACCACCAGCCAGGCCGGCAGATGAAAACACTACCTCGTTGGGCCAGTATGGTTTGATGGGGAGATTTGCGGGATCGATCACTCGAAATTGCTCACCTTCTGTATGCCCTTCAAGTTCGGTCGCCATCTCAGACTGCAGTTTTTTATTCAGCAAGGACTCGTAATAAGTTCGCGATTGATCATAGTCGCGATTTACGGCCGCAGCCTTCTGTTCATTGTCCGGAGCTGCATTGAGGCGGGATTGGTATACTCCGATCTGCTTTTCGATACTATGAAGTTTTTCTTTTTCACTTGCGGACTGAAGAGCATCCGCTGATAGCTCACTATTAATCTGAATCATAAGTGGGCTGTCCGGGACTGCTCTAGGCGAGACACTTCCACTACCTGGAGTAGGCGTAGCCGGAGTTGAAGGCCGCAGAGATGCAACTTTCGCCTGTTGTGCCTCAAGTTTGGCAATTTGCTGCTTTACTGCAATGATCTCAGGATAACTGTCCGTGTAGCGGGCCTCAAGCTCAACGAGCTGTGCCTTCAGTGTATTCACCTGAGCGTCCAAGGCTTGTGCAGGGCTTATGCCGGAGGCAGTAGGCGTTCCGGTAGCCTGATATTGACGATATAGCGACCTAAGATAGATATCATGTTGTTGTGTGTGACTTAGAGCGTCGTTGGCGTCCTGTAGCTGATTTTGTAAGCCCGCGAGGATCTGGAGATTGCTCTGGATCTGTTCAGGCAATTCTCCTGAAGACTGAGTCCTGAACTCTCTAAGTTTTTCCTCCTGCGTTGCCAGGCTCTGCCGCGCTTCCTCTAATTGACTCTCTAGAAAAGATGTTGTGTCCTCAGAAAGTCGCTTGCGGTCTTGAATGGTCTCGCTAATGAATTGTGTGGCAAGTTCATTAGTCACCTCTTTAGCAGTGGTTGGATCTGACGCAGAATAAGAAACTTGAAATGCTGCCAGTTCTCTCTTGCCTGCCTCTTCAATCAGCTCAATCTTGATGTCCTTGCGCATCCTTTCGGCCAAGCCATCCGGGTCGCGGTAGTCCGCTTCGTTGCCGTAAAGATGAAATTTCTGGATAAGCGCAAGCAGCCCTGTTCTGCTTAACATTTGTTCTCGGATACTCTGCAGCCTTTGCTGCTGAATATCCGCGGAGATATTCGGCTCTACCAGGTAATTAGGGACTTTTTGCTGCTCTATCAAAATAACGGTCTCTGAGCGATATTTGTGAGGAACGCTATGGGCCGCAACAATACCAGCACCCCAACCGAGAGTCAGGCAAGCCCCGATCATCCACCGTCTTTCGATTAGCCTGATTGCCAGGCGACTTTTCGATGGCGTAGGGGCTGGCGTGCGTTGTTGCAGACTACTCATTGTTCTAAAAGGCCTCGTTCAAGGAGATGAATAACACCGGGTGGCAAATTCATTGCAGACGAGCAACTCGCGATGAAGACAATGAAGTATGGGCCAGAGAAGGAACGCATTCCAGAAGCGACTCCTCTATCTCCAAGGATACCGATTGTTGGATCAAGGAAACGGTAACAACCAAACTGCAACCTTCGTGGTGGCGAACCACAAATCCTTCTAGTCCCTCAAACATTCCCTCTCTTACCCTGACACGTTCCCCGATAGCGGTAAAATGATGAGGTTGCAATGCACCACCGCGGCTGACGCACAGCATCAGGGCATCGATATCCGCGTCGTCGACTGGCATGGGAACCTCATTGAATGACAACATGCGAATCACACTCGGCACGGATACAACCTTCAGTTTCTCTCTAGTCGAAATACGGGCGAAGATATATCCGGGAAACAGCGGCTGCTCGATCTTGACGCGGCGATCTCTCCATCGGCTAATCGTAGTGATGGTTGGTAGAAAGCTTTCGACAGACTTGTGCGTGAGTTGGTCTGCCACCGACTTCTCATGGCGGGGGTAGGTGTAGGCAACATACCAGCGCCGATCGTCCACGGGAGCGGCAGTCGAAAGGCTTGCCGACAAACATTCAATGTGAGTTCCCATTGCCCTCTCACTTTCCTTCTAGATATATCTTTGGTCTTTTGTGCCGTTAGGCCGCGCTTCGCGTTGGTGACCCACATTGGGCCACTATGCAAAAGTCACTTTAAAGAAAAAGACCCAGTATGCGCCAACTGTTCATGGCTACATAAAGAAGGGGAGGGAGGGCCCGAACATCCAAGTCAACGAATATTACAACTGCTGCTTCGAAACGGATATTAGATCAATTCGCCTTGCATGTTCAATAGGTAGAAGGTTACAAAATTCGTTAGGACATAATGACTACTCTTTGGAAAACTGACCACTTAGAGGAAGGAGCATCCCGGCACGAACAGATTCCATGCTCTGGTAGATGTACTTCACCGCTTTCTGTAGTAGTCGGTCCCGGTTTTGCTATCTACAGATAATTTATGGCCGTATGCGTAAAGAATCAGTTCAGCTCGGCTCGATATCCCAAGTCGGCCAAAAATGCGAAAGAGATGATTCTTTACAGTGTGTTCGCTGACATAGAGCAGCTCGCCAATTTCACGATTTTTCAACCCTTCAGCGACTTTGGAGACGATCTCCTCCTCCCGCTTGGAAAGGAGGCCTTGCCCCTGATTGTCGAACATCATGGCCGGTAGTCCGCCTGACAAGGCTTCAAGGACATATCGCATTTGCTGGCTGCTCGCCCACACCTGGCCGTCGTGGACACAAGTAATACATTTCAGCAATTGCTCGTATGGCTGGTCGCGCTGACAAACTCCAACGGCGCCTGATCGGAAAGCTTCGATTACAAGATCCCGATTATCCTGGTCCAGCAGCAAGATGCAGTTTAGATCGCGGTGGGATTTCGACAGCCGGTGCAAAAGCGTGAAACCGCTCAGATTCCCTTCTCTAAGGGTAGGACTGATCAGCGCGACATTTGCATTCTGGAGAAAAGTATCGTCCCGAAGTTCCGAGCTGACTCCGGTCCATACGACCTCAATATGATGCGAGGGTTCAGTTAAGACTCTCGACATCAGGTCGCAGGACATTTGAGTTGCTTCAAAAATTGCTACACGTATATTGGTCACGTCACTCACAGGCAGAGAAGCTCTACAACAATTCGAAATTCGATCAAGAAAGAAGCAGTACTCAAACCATATTGACGGAAGCTGGCCCGTTACTTGGAACTGTGCTCAAACGTCGACATCCGATTTTACTGTTGAGGTCAAAGGCCTTAAGTTTTAAAAATGAGTTAATGGCTCATGGCAGGAGAAGTTTACGCTACCCATTCATATTGTCAATAAAAACCGTAGCAATAAGTCATCCTATTTCGCAGGATCTAGAGATGTGCAGATTACCATCAAAGACTATGGTAACTTGCGAATTCAGAGCACATGCAATTTGATGCAAGGACAACTTCTGAATAGCTGTGTCTAACGTGAGTATCCTGGCTTCACAATGATAGGTTGATCTGTCTCCTTTGCAGCTCTAGGTGTGAAAACAGAATAGTTCAGAACTAGGCCAACAGCTCAAGAGGGGATGCATCGAGATTCCCCTAAGTCCTTATCTATTCGATATTAGACACACTAGCTTGTTTTCCCTTGCCCCATAAGGAGTTTAGCCATAGAGCCCTGGTTAGCTTTGCAGAAATATTGGACATACTCGCTTGCCAATATGGATCTGAAGATTCTATTGGAATAAGCCAATTGGTATTTAAATTAGGAGTAGATTATTTAGGTGTGTTTCGATCTTCTCAATATGGCCGCCCCTTTGATCACTCTTCGATGCAGTTCTTCAAGAGCTAACGATCTTTCGATAAGCGATCCGACACGATGGTTCGGTGCAAAAAATTGCGCAGAACTTACTGCTTCCCTTCTTACTATTGCCTGTCTGCTATCCATGGCTGTCATAGGATGCGGATCCGGGCCTGCTCGAACAGATCTCACCGGAACGGGAACCACCGCACTCACCTCGACCCTGACGGTCGCTCCCTCCAGCCTCACCTTCGGTG
>NZ_LMUS01000009.1 GCF_009765835.1 Granulicella sp. L56
AATTCGTCGAACTCCATGCCACAGAATTCGTCAGGTTCTGCGTGCTGCCATCACTATAAGTCCCCGTCGCTGTGTACTGCTCCGTCTGACCTGCGAGGATAGTCGAATTAGCAGGAGCTATGGCGATGGACGCAAGTGCAAGAGGAACTGTAACTGTCAGATTCGTGGAACCGCTCACAGCCCCTGAGGTTGTTTGGATTGTTGTTGTGCCAGATGCAACTGCAGTAGCCAGACCCGCGCTATTGATTGTTGCTATGGCTGGATTTGTAGACGTCCAGGTAACTGAGCTCGTGAGATTTTGAGTGCTTCCGTTACTGTATGTACCTATCGCTGTATATTGCGTTGTTGAACCGGCCATGAACGAAGCGTTAGCCGGAGTAACGGCAATTGAGACCAGAGTAGGAGGTCCGACGACTGTAGGGATGCTGGGCAGGAGGGGGAAGTTTGCATGGGTATAGTCGACGATGAAGTCGTCGATATAGGAGACTGCTCCTGGTTCGGGAACGGATCCAGGGTTACCTAGTCGAATTGCCTGTACCGGAACGTTGAAGGTATCGGTGAAATTGACTGTGCCTATAAGGCTCAGTGACTTGTCATAAACACTCATGGTTCCCTGACTGTTCTGGGTCCACTTCATGGTGATCCAATACCAGGTGTCATCGGCAACCCCGGCCACCGCTTGATTCAGAGGGCTCACCTGAATCTGGCGGACGTTGGTATAGGGTGATCTCTCATCGGACAGCCTGATCATCGGCCCAAAGGAGTTGTTGTAGAAGAGAACAAAGAAGGGGCCGCTGGACCAGGGCACCGCCTCGCCGGTTTTGTACCACAACCCTATCGAGAAGGAGCTTTGTTGCGCTGGTGGATCCCATTCAGCATAAGCGGAAGCTCCGCTGTTCAGATTGGTCGCCATGCCGCGAGTTCCAGTGTCACCGGTGACGGCGTGCCCCGGGTCCTCGGCAGCAGTCTGAATACTCAACAGATTGTTCGGATCAACCACGGACCAGACTCCCTGGACGTCATGCGTCGATGCGGCCAACTGGGTCGCATTCGCCTGTGCCCCAACCGTGCCCTGCTCAAAGTCGATCCACGTATCATAGGGGATCCATGGAAACGCGCCTGCGGCAATCGTCAGGGTCGCGGAACCGGAGATCGATCCTGAAACTGCGTGGATGGTTGTACTTCCGGTCGCAATGGCGGTAGCCAGACCGGCGCTGCTGATCGTGGCTCCGGAAACATTCGCGGAACTCCAGGTCGCGGAGCTGGTGATGTTCTGCGTGCTGCCATCGCTGTAAGTGCCGGTCGCCGTAAATTGCTGCGTCTGGCCAATCACAAGGGACGGGTTCATCGGTGTT
>NZ_LMUS01000010.1 GCF_009765835.1 Granulicella sp. L56
GCTGCGTTCTTCATCGATGCGAGAGCCAAGAGATCCGTTGTTGAAAGTTGTATTATATTTAAAGGGCACAGAAGGCCTATGGATTAACATTCTGTTACTTGTCATGGAGTATATGTTTGAAAACATAGACCTGAAAATTGCAAAAACAGCTGATTTTCACAGCAGTTCTCAAACCGAGTTTCCTCGAAAACGTCATTCAGGTCTACAGTGTGTGCACGGGTGGTAAAAAATGGAGTGAGCGTGCACATGCTCCTGAGAGCCAGCAGCAACCCAACCAAGTTTATTCTATAATGATCCCTCCGCAGGTTCTGACGA
>NZ_LMUS01000011.1:0-16974 GCF_009765835.1 Granulicella sp. L56
GGAGCGGAGCGGCGGCGAGCCAACGGAAAACACTTGCGGTTGCCCTGATTCCACATAACTTACAAGCATCCTGTTTGCCGAGGTCGGAAAACAGTAGCTTGTTATGGCCTGTCCGTTTTGGGCAATCGACGCAACTACCCGCGATGGCCACGAGATGCTCGTCACGCTTATCGAACGGGGCATCTTTGAGGAAGAGCAATACGTTTTGCTCAATCCAAAACTGCAAGCTTCGTACCGGGAGCAAAATCCGCTTCGCCTTGCGGTCGTTCGATGCACCCCAGTCTTCACGGAAACAAGCCGAGAGCGCCTGTTCCTGCTGGTCGGCTGGCAACTTAGCCAGCAAGAGAGCATGCCCGACTCCGATTTCGTCGCGATAGAACGCTTCGACCGCAGCCGGAACGAGGTCGATCAATTTGAGCCGGGCGGCAACGAACGCGGGTTGTTTCCCGGTCTTCGCGGCGATCTGCTCAATCGAGTAGGTCGGGTCATCCAAATCCAGCAACGCCTTAAATCCCTGTGCTTCTTCCATCGGGTGAACGTCGGCGCGAATCAGGTTTTCGACCAACTGCGCTTCTAAGGCTTGTGCGTCGTTCATGTTGACGATGCGGATTGGCACCGTTTCCGCCTCGGCCATCCGTGCTGCCCGATACCGCCGCTCCCCTGCGACGATCTCGAAGCCATTCTCGGTAAGGGGGCGAACCAGCAACGGTGAGAGAACGCCCTGGGTGCGAATACTTTCGGAGAGTTCCTTAAGGGCGGCGTCCTCAAAGATGCGGCGCGGGTTGGTTTTCGATTCACTCAGTAAGGAAAGCGAGACATTGCGATACTCGGTAGCGTTGATAACGGTGGTTTCCATGATACGAGGCTCCTTTCGAGCGTGGTTGGGCGTGGAAAGTCACAGAGCGGCGCGGTCGGACTGCCCGTTCCAGGGGAGCGGACTAGCCGAGAATGCACTTGTCCGAGAAGGCGGTGAGATAGCCTTGCGCTCTGAGGTTGGCATCCCACGTTCGCGCAAAATGTTCATGCTGCTCATGGAGAGCGACAAGGAACACGTACCGATCGCGGATGATGTTGCGGCTCCCCTGCTCCACCGCGACGTAATCGTTCCGCCAGTAGAAGGGGTTCAGGTGCGCCCCTCCTGCGAGTCCAAGCTCGAAGCACATCTCCGGGTCGCGCATGGGGTCGCCGTTCTGCAGCCCGTAGTGCGCCACGGAAACAACAGGCAAGCCGCACGGGCCTGACTCGTCGGTCGCCTCGATGACCAACTCCATAAAAGGCGGGTTGTCGATCTTGAGGTAAAGGCCGTGGTGCCACCCTCCGGCCTTCCTGAGAATTTCGAGGATGGTCTGCATTACGCCACCTCCGCAAATTCCGGCTTCTCTTCCGTGGTCGGTTCCGCAACTTCGTCCTGCTCTGCGGCTGGCTCCAGTGCGGCGAGGATTACGCTGGCGGTCTGTTGAATGACTTCCAAGCTCTCGGCGAGGAGCGAGGCGTTGCCGTGATAAAGCTGGATGTAATCCGCCGACGCCGTGCCGGTGACAAGGCCAACAGCCTTCCCCACGACGAAAGCGACGGCCTCGGCCTCTGTTTCCCGCACGGTTTTGGTGGTTGCCGTCCGGCGTTCCGCCTTGTGCAGCATCTCGTGCGCTGTTTCGTGCACCAGCGTGGAGAACTCCTCGGCCTTGGGCTGGCCGGGGAGGATGGCAATGCGGCCTCCGTAACTCATCCCCAAAGCGGGGGCAATCTTCTCGTTGTAAACAAGCTGAATGCCTTGGTTCTTGAGAAAGGCGGCAAGACGGTCGATGCTCTCCCCGGGGTCGCCTGAGATTTCGCGCATCTCGGGGAGGTCTACTCCGTCGGTCTGGGAGATATCGAAGACGTAGGCATTGCGAAAGCCCAAAAGGGCGCGGGTATTTTGCTGAGTAATGTCCTTCTCGGCTTCGCTGTCCTTCTTGCGCCTCACTCCGACAATCGGGGCGAGGATGCGTATCCCCTTGGCTCCAGCATTGACGGAGCGACCCAAGTTCTTCCACGTCCAAAACCCGGCAACGCGGGTTGCGGTGGGCATCTGCCGCGCAATCTCCAGCACGTTCCCAAAGCTGTAGTTGTGGAAGCGGCTCATGGCGGTGAGGTAGTTGGTAAGAGCGTCGGAGTGTCCTGCCTCCAACTGCTCAATCAAGAGCTTGATGTTGGCGGCGATGAGTTCCTGTTTCGTGTTGGGCTTCTTACTGTCGATGGTGGTGGGGGCTGTGGTGGTCATGGTGGCTTCTCCTTGGTTTTGGCTGCTGCACTTTCCGCGTTGAAACGCGGCATGTAGATGCCGAACGCCTCCTGGCGAAGGCGGGGGTAGCAAGGCGCAAGGGGAGGGGTCTCCCCACCCTTGGAGAAGGAGCCGGAGGCGGGACGGAAAGGGCGGAGCGTAGCGGAGGTCTGCACAAGCGAAGCGCGGAAGATTGGGGAAGCCCCTTGTCGCCGCGCGATCGGGGCAGAGCCCCTTAGCGAGGTTTGGCTTCCTTATTGCGAGCGGAACGTGCGCCGAATCTCAGGGGCGGCGTTGCGGGCAGGACACAGGCCCGCAGAGATTCTCTCTCGCTTGTCTAGGCTTTTCTTTTCTCTTTAGGGGTGTCCAGAGGGGATATTTCTCTTTTCAGAGGGAGCGCAGCGGGATCATGAAAGCAGACGAATTGCTCATCTCAGCCGAAGAACTTCCCTGGCAGAATCCGATTTCCGCTCACCGATCACGGCTAAATGAGTGACTCGGGGATTATGCACTCATTTAGATCACAGCTGACGACAAGCGCGTTTTCTATGAGCAGGTCACTGGTATCAAGGGTTTGTTCTTTGTTTAGGTAGCGCACGTCGGAGCCGTACCTCGATGAAGTCGACGAAAACCTGTCCAAGAACCTGCTTATCTTCGCGCGCGGAAGATGAGAGCGGTGCGTCGAGCACGAGGGTGTGAAACTCGGGACGCTTCCGGTTGAAAACTCGTGCACACCTCGATCAGTTCGCCGACAGCTTCTGTGAAACTAAACGAGCATCCGGAACCGATTGCGCGTTCTGCCTCAGCCACTTCACGCGCGTACATCGAGGCGAGTGCAGTCGCGATGGGATCTTTATTGGAGAAAAACTGGTAAGGGGTAAACGGAGATACTCCCGCTTCCGTGGCGATGGCGTTTGTGGTTTGATGGCATCCCAGACGGCCGAAACTGCGGCAGCGGCGGGGAGCAGAGCCTGCTGGCGCTGCTCCCACGCTGGGCTAGATCGGCGAGGAGCCATTCGAACTAACGCAGTGATTTGAATGCTACTCTGATCTCTGCACTGAAGAGTTCTGGCTGCTCCCAAGCGGCAAAATGGCCGCCCTTGTCGACTTCATGGAAGTAGTACAAGGACGGATAGGCCTGCCGCGACCAGCTTTCCGGAGCTCGATAAATCTCGTGCGGAAACACGGTGATGGCCACCGGCACTTTGATCTCATTCGTCTTCTGTGCGGCGGCGCTGAAATTGTTGTTGTTATTTTCCCAGTAAAATCGAGAGGAAGAGGCGCCGGTATTGGTGACCCAGTACAGAGTCATGTCGTCGAGTATTTCGTCGCGACCGATCACGTTTTCCGGGTGGCCATCGCTTCCGGACCACTCGGCGATCTTCTCGTACGTCCAAGCCGCCAAACCGCTAGGCGAATCGGCGAGCGAGTAGCCGATGGTCTGTGGACGCGTCACCATCATCCCGCCGTACGCCGCATTTCTTCCGAAGAAGGTGCTGAGGGCGTGGTACGCCCTCAGTTCCGGGGCGGTCAGTTCAAGGGGTGCCGGGTCGCCGGCGTTGATACCTTTCACAAGACTCGGTGGAATCGTGGCCGGCATTGTGAGATGAATGCCCAGCAATCCGGCGGGGGCTTGGCGCGCCAGCGCGTCGGAAATGACCGAGCCGTGATCGCCACCCTCCGACACGTAACGGGTGTATCCCAAACGTTTCATGAGCACGTCCCATGCCCGCGCAACGCGGTCGGGATTCCAGCCGAGATCCGTCGGCCTGCCTGAGAAACCATAGCCTGGAATAGCGGGGATCACGACATCGAAGGCGTCTTCCGCGCGCCCTCCGTAGGCAACGGGATCGGTAAGCGGGCCTATCACCTTCAGAAATTCCAGGGGTGAGCCGGGCCAGCCGTGGGTAAGGATAAGAGGAAGCGCATTCGGTTCATGCGAACGTACATGAATGAACTGAATATCCACGCCATCGATTGTAGTGATGAACTCCGGCAGTATGTTCAACTTCGTCTCAACGCTGCGCAGATTGTAGCCGTCGCCCCAGTAGCGCACCAGCGCCTGCATCTCTGCCAACCGAATACCCTGGGATTCGTTATTGACCGTCTCTTTGTCAGGCCAGCGCGTCGCCGCCAAGCGTTGGCGGAGATCAACGATTTGCTCCTCCGGAATGTTGATATGAAACGGACGGATTGCGATGTCATCAGCCGCTTCGGGCCCGCTCATGGGAGGGCGTTTTTGCTGCTGTGCGAGTGAAGTCGTCGCAACCAGAAATGCGATTCCGATGAGAAAGGTCATCCTTCGCAGTGTGTTCATGTTCTTCTCCTTATGTCGTTCAGATAGTGAATCGTGTATCAACGTTCCTGCCTTGGATAGCTCCGCAGGAACCCTCTTTTTCCAAGCTGTTAGGGGCATTTGTTGTGACAACACTGGTATGCGATCTCGCCTTCGCAGCCCCCGTACTTCGGCAGACATCCCGCAGTATTCATGACGGGGTTCCACATCACAACGTGCATGGAATGTGCGCGCGCACTTTTCTTTCTGTAGTTTCACGCGTCCCTTCGTTTGAAGCTCTTTGCACAGTTGCGATCACACCAGAACCTTGACGGTGAATCTACTAGACAAGGGTATTGATCAATACCTTCGGATCAGTCAACACGAAGGACCTGAATTGGTGCGACAAGCGAAGCGAACTGCCGAGTCGGAGATGTCGCCGTTGTAAGGAGATGCATTCCTGACGCAGCACAGCAGAATAATGGAGGAAGGTGTGAATGTCTTTCTGCTGCGCACTCGACGAGCATAGGCCGGCCCTGAGCGGGATGGTTTAGCGGAAACTCGTCGTCTTCACATAAGCCATGTCACGAAGCAATATGAATCCAAGTTCTTTTATGCAGATGAATGGATGTCAGAGAAGCGAAATAGAGTTTCGGCTTTCAGACAAGGAAACGCGTTCAGTGTCATCTGGCGTAGTTGCTCGCTGAGTCTCTCGCAGGAACTCATGCCAAGGTATCAATCAATACCTTTGACCCATAGATTCGCCCCAACCGTTCTGTTGTGATCACAGCTGTGTAACGGATCTGATTTAGCGGATGCGTGTAACGGCGGTTCTCAAGGAGAAAAGATCATGACAGAATTCGAAACAATCGTATCGACTCGGCGAAGTTTTCTCGCCATTTCAGCAGCCGCAGGTGCAATCGGTCTTCTCGGACTCGCCGAACCGACCGACGCTCGCGCTGCAAGCAGCCAACCGGAGAACAAGGGATCGAGTAGCGCGAATGAAGACTCATCCATCCGCCCCTACCGTATCAACGTTCCGCAAGCAGACCTAGCAGATTTGCGCAGGCGCATCGTTGCGACGCGGTGGCCGGAGAAGGAGACAGTAAGCGATGTAACGCAAGGCGTTCAACTCGCGACGATGCGGAAACTCGCGAAATATTGGGAAAAGGATTATGACTGGCGGAAAGTTGAAGCGAGGCTGAACGTCCTTCCGCAATTCGTGACGACCATCGACGGGCTCGATATCCATTTCATTCATGTCCGGTCGAAGCATGCGAACGCATTGCCGATCATCATCACCCATGGTTGGCCCGGATCGATCATTGAGCAGCTAAAGATTATCGGCCCACTTACCGATCCCACGGCATTTGGTGGCACTGCAGAAGACGCTTTTGACGTAGTCATTCCTTCACTGCCGGGTTATGGGTTTTCGGCAAAACCGACTACAACTGGCTGGGATCCGAAGCGCATTGCTAGCGCCTGGACTGTGCTGATGAAACGCCTCGGGTACACGCGATTTGTAGCGCAAGGAGGCGACTGGGGGAACTCTGTTACGGAGCTGATGGCTCTACAATTGCCTCCGGAATTGATTGGAATTCACACCAATATGCCGGGTACGGTTCCTGCAGATATTGAGCAGGCACTCCAGTTAAGGCAACCGCCGCCATACGCACTTTCAGCCGACGAGGATCGCGCTTGGGAGCAGCTCGACTTTTTCTATAAGCACGGTCTTGGATATGCGCAAGAGATGTCCGGTCGTCCGCAAACGCTCTACGCCCTTGAGGATTCACCTATCGGACTGGCCGCCTGGATACTCGATCACGACGCCAGTAGCCAGGCACTCATCGCGCGTGTTTTCGACGGACAGACGGAGGGTCTGACACGAGATGACGTTCTCGAAAATATCACGCTGTACTGGTTGACCAACACAGCGGTCTCGTCGGCTCGTCTTTATTGGGAGTATAAAGGCGGCTTCTTCGATCCGAGGGGCGTCTCCATCCCGGTTGCCGTAAGCGCCTTCCCGGACGAGATTTATCAGGCCCCGAAGAGTTGGACGGAGAAAGCGTATTCCAAACTGATCTATTACAACCGACCCGCGAAGGGTGGGCATTTCGCGGCATGGGAGCAGCCAGAGCTCTTTTCCCAAGAAATGCGAGCAGCGTTCCGTTCACTACGCGGTTGAGCCTACGGCGGGAGTGCATGTCGCGTGCACAGGCACTCCCGCGTCATCACAATGAAATCGATTCAAACCACATAGGAGAAAGACGATGTCCTCAATAGTCAATAAGGAGCGCGGTCGCTTCTTGAGTAAGGCCCTCATCAATTCAAGCTCAAAAGGCACTGCGGTGATTACGGGAGCTTCTTCCGGCATAGGGGCTATCTACGCCGATCAGTTAGCGAGCTGGGGATACGATCTGATCCTCGTCGCTCGCAATCGAGAGCGCCTTAGCGCGGTAGCAAAGCGCGTCAGCGAGGATACCGGCCGCTCTGCTGAGATCATTGTGGCGGACCTGGGCAACCGAGCGGATCTCGTTCATGTCGAGGACCGTTTACGGACGGACGCAAGCATCACCCTTCTAGTCAACAATGCAGGCGTAGGTGTGCCAACACCGTTCCTGGCTGCAGATATCGACAAGATTGATCAGATGATCGAACTCAATGTTACCGCTCTTGTGAGGCTTACCTATGCCGTCATGCCAGCATTTGTGGAGAGGGCCAAAGGAGCGGTTATCAATATCTCTTCGGCACTGGGTATTGCCCCTGAATTACTTAACGGCGTCTATGGGGGCACCAAGGCTTTCGTTCTGGCCTTTGGCCTTTCACTCCACAAGGAGTTCAGCGGGCGCGGAATCCGCATTCAGACAGTCGTGCCAGGTGCGACCGCGACCGACTTCTGGGAGCTCTCTGCGACTCCACTCGATGGACTCCCAGCAGAAGTTGTGATGAATGCCGACGATATGGTCGAAGCCGCAATTGCCGGCTTCGAATTGGGCGAGATAATCACCATCCCCTCACTGCCGGACGTCGCTGATTGGGAGACCTACGAGGCAGCGCGACAAAATCTGATACCGAAGTTATCCCTGAGTTCTCCTGCCGGGCGATACGTGTCGGCCCATCAAAGCTAGGAGAAACGATGCGGAAAGAGATGAACGATATTGTCCTTGTAGATGACAATCCGGCAATCCTTTATGGGCTTTCAGAGATATTCAAAAGACGGGACTACACCGTTCGTACAGCCTCAGATGGTTTCGCGACTCTAGCGCTGTTGAGAGATCGAATTCCGGGAATTCTCCTCTCAGATCTCGATATGCCCGGCATGTCAGGGTTCGAACTCCTGTCGGTCGTGCGACGGCGATTCCCAGCAATCGCAGTCATCGCCATGAGTGGAGCGTACGCCGGCGTGTTCGTTCCTCCAGGTATCGCGGCAGATGCTTTTTATGCAAAAGGTTCAAACGGGGCAGTTCGATTATTTGAGATCTTGTGGTCGATCGAGGACAGAGACTCACGTGAATCATTGCGAGCTTCGGTACCGATTTGGATACCGAACCTGTCGGTTCATGAATGTGGCGGGTCAGCCGTAGCTGTATCTTGCCCGGAATGTCTGCGGGCTTTTTTCAATCCAGTTAGCCGGGCGAAGGGCTCAACCTACCTGACATCTTGCCCACACTGCTTCTATCCAGTGCAACTGGCGATCGCTACGCAACCCGGCGAGATGGATACAACTTCTCTCGGGTTGCACAGAAGTGCTAGCCAGTCTGGAGTCGCAATCTATGGGGACTGAGTGCATGTCGGACCTCGTCGGCCAGTGATCAGCACAGTTTGCAGCGTCCTCGTGATCGCCGTACTAAAGGAACCTTCCTAAAACTGTTCGTGTCCGGAGAAGACCCTGGCAGTAAAACACGGGAGTCAAAGAACGGGAAAACCAAGAAAAATTCTAGCTCCAACGAATTCAATGCGTTTAAGCTTTAGGTCCTTGGAGCAACCGTAAGGCGAAGCCGCACGGCCATTTTGACTAAATCTGCTAGAGAATCGGCTTTCATCTTCCGCATAACATTGCCTCGATGAGTCTTGACGGTGATCACGCTGATGCCGAGTTCTCCGCCGATCTGTTTGTTCAAGCGACCCGTCACCACGAGCGCCATAACCTCCCGTTCCCGACGCGTGAGCGAGGCATAACTATCTCGGATCGCCCTTATTTTTTCTTGGTGTCCCAGGGTAACTTGGCTTCGTTCGATAGCATTCCCGATAACTCTTAATAGAACATCTTCGCTCACTGGCTTTTCTAGAAACTCGACGGCGCCCGCTTTCATGGCCTGAACCGACATCGGAATATCGCCTGCTCCAGTGATGAAGATGATGGGTATGTCGATGCGGTCCAGGGCGATACGCTTCTGCAAGTCGAGTCCGTTGAGATCAGGAAGACCTACGTCTAGTACTAGACAACTTGGAGTCGGGGTCCGTGGATAGGAAAGGAACTCCTCTGCGGACGCGAACACCTCGGGACGCCAACCCGCGCAACGAATCAACGATTCCAACGACTCGCGTACCGAGATGTCATCGTCGACAACAAACACGGTAGGTGTCGTTTGGGGCATAAGTAAGGGTCTCGAAACATGTGGAACTACTGTTGCTAGGTTCATAAGTCCTCGTCAAGCAAATTCGACTCGTGAGTCAGTTTACGCAGAGGGCCCTGTCAAGTGCCTTGAGAAGAGTGGCTTCACTCACGGGCTTGAAAAGGCAGTCTACCGCACCCTGTTCGAGCATGCGCGGTCGGATGGTCTCATCTTCATCTGCGGTAATAAAGACGATCGGAATTCTTTGCCGCCGGAGGGTCAACTCTCGCTGAAGGTCGGGCCCGGTCATGCCGGGCAGGGTGATATCGAGGATAAGGCATTTCGTTGCGCTGACGCTATCGGACGCGAGGAACGCTTCAGCAGATGAGAATGCTTTGACCGCAAAGCCGAACTCCTTCAACAAGTCAGGAAGTGACTCAAGTACAGACTCGTCATCATCTACAAGTGATACGAGTGAAGAAATAGCCATTACGGGTTCCCCATGAAGCGCGCCGCTTTTGTTGCAGCGACGGGCGTCTGAATGGTGTCGATACTGTCGACACCGGTTACAGCCCCGGGCCCTCGAGGAATTGAAAAGGAAAATGTAGCTCCGGGACCATTATTCGGCGCTGCCCATAGACTTCCATGATGTTTTTCGATAATGGAGCGGCTTATCGAAAGCCCGATTCCCATACCGCTGCTCTTCGTTGTGTAGAAAGCCTGGAAAAGCTTGTCGATAGCCTGAGAATCCAGTCCCACCCCTGTATCCTGTACGGTCAAACGCACACGATCTCCTTCGTCTCCCTCAGTTTTAATCATCAGCTGTCTAGGCCGATCCGTGACGGAACTCATGGCGTCGGATGCGTTCCGCAGAAGGTTGAGGATTACCTGCTGAAGTTGGACGCGATCGCCGATAACGTGCGGGAGATTGCTGGCGAGTTCTGACCGCAAGATGACGCGATTTCGTTGCAGGTCGCTCAGCGACAATGCCACTACCTCGCGCGCCGCTTCGCTTAGGTCTACAGGCTCGCTAATGGCCTCCGTCTTTCTGAAGAGCGCTCGCAAGCGCTTAATAACCTCGGAGGCGCGATTTCCATCGCGAAGCGTGCGCCGCGCGGTCTCGAGTGCTCCCTCAATATTGGGAGGATCGGCCGCCAACATGCGCAGACAAGTGCTAGCGTTGTTCACGATGCCAAACAGCGGCTGGTTCACTTCGTGAGCGATGGATGCTGTCATGGCTCCTAGGCTTGTGACCCGGGCCACATGGGCGAGCTCCGAGCGAACTTTACTCAGCGCCTGGTCCGCGAGCCGGCGTTCTGTTACATCCTGGACAGCGCCGATGTACTCCATTTGGCCCGCTTCGTCCAAAATTCTATGAGCGATCATATGGAGGTATTTAGTCGAGCCGTCTTGCATCTGGAGCCGATGCTCGTACTCGAAATCTTGGCCGGCTTGCGCGCGGGCTACCATATCGCGCATTAGTGGGATGTCATCAGGGTGCACGCGTGAGCCGATGAGTTCGAGCGTTACTGTCAACGCCGGATCGAACGCGAAGATGCGGTAGGCCTGCTCCGACCAGGTTATTTCGCCGGTCGCCACTCGCCATGAAAAACTTCCTGTCAGGCTAAGTTGCTGAGCTTTCGCAAGGAACGCTTCGCTGCGCGTTAACGCCGCCTCACCTTGTGCGCGCTCGACTGCAATGCTTGCAATATGGGTGAACTGGCCGATAAGGGCTTGGTCTCGAGGCGTGGGTGTTCTGGGTTCTTTGTAGTAGATAGCGAAGATCCCGATGACGGTTCCATTGGTGCACGATATGGGAGTCGACCAACAGGCCTTCAGTCCGTTTGCCAAAGCCATAGGGCACCATGCATGTTCTGCCCACCGTCCATCAAGTGTAATGTCGGCGGCGATCACCTGTTCATTCAGGCACACCGCCGTCGCACAGGGTCCCGAAGTGACGACAAGTGGAAGGCCATCAACAGAAGCATTGAAATTGATCGGGAGACTCGGCCCAGCTGCGTGCTGAAGGTGAGTGCGCGTTGGGTCGACCAACAGAATACTGCAATAACTGCTGGTGACAGTAGCTTCAACAAAATGACAAAGGTCTTCGAGAATCGATCCCAATGGGGTCCCGCTGGCAACCCTCTCTAACAAACGCTTCTCGCCGGCAAGCAGAGAATCGGCTTGTTTGCGATCTTCAATATCCGTGTTCAAGCCGTACCATCTGATGATTCGGCCAGTCTCATCTCGTAACGGAACGGCTCGAATCAAGAACCAGCGGCAACTGCCATCGAAACGGCGAAACCTCGCTTCAAATTCGCCAGGCTCCCCAGACGCCATCAGAGATGCCCAGGAGCCTGTCAATCGTCCCGCATCCTCCGGGTGAAGAGTCTTTGCCCAGCCGGACCCGCCAGCGTCCTCCAGTCCGACGCCTGTATAGTCGCACCACGCTTGATTTAAAAAGTCTACGTTTCCGTCCGAACCGGCGCTCCAAACGAGCCCGGGAATAGCATCGATGGTTGTGCGAAGCCGGCCTTCCGATGTCTTAAGTTCATCGAGTGCCCTTGATAGCGACATCTGTGACTGTTGGCGTTCGATGGCGATACTCGCGATATGAGTGAACTGGGCGATTAAGACTTGGTCTTCGGTGGTTGGTGTCCTCGGTTCCTTGTAATAGATCGCGAATGCGCCGAGAACCTTTCCGATCGTGGAAGAAATGGGGGTCGACCAGCACGATCGCAATCCATGCGCCAATGCCATGGGACACCATTCGTATTCTTTCCAGCGCGTTTCCAACGCGAGATCGATGGAGATGACTTGCTCGTTGAGGTACGCTGCCATCGCGCACGGGCCAGAGTCAATGTTTACGGGGCGACCTTCAATGGCGGTAACGAAGGTAGACGGAAGACTAGGCGCTGCACCGTGCTCCAGGCGGGTTCCCGTGCTGTCAACTAATACAACGCTGCAGTAGGAACCGGTAACCGTGGCTTCGACAAACCCGCAAAGCTCGTCGAGTATCTTCGATATTGAATCACCGCCCGCAACCATCTCGAGCAGCCGACTCTCGCTGGCCAATAGAGTTTCCGCTCGTCGGCGGTCTTCAACGTCGGTAAGTAGAAAGTACCAGTTGAGAATGTGGCCCACCGAGTCTCGGACGGGAAGCGCGCGACCATGAAACCACCGGTAGACGCCGTCGAAACGACGCAGACGGTACTCGAGATCGTAGGGGCAGCCAGTCGTCATCGAAAGCGTGAAGGCCTCGACCAGACGGGGAAGGTCATCAGGGTAGACGATGCCACCTACCGTCCAGTTTCGTAGCTCATCGGGCGTCTTACCGAAAAATTCCAGAACCGGACGATTAAAAAGCTCAAGTTCACCCGTCGCGGCCGCTGTAATCACCAGCCCCGGGATTCCATCTAAAATGTCGCGAAATCGAGCCTCACCGACAGACGACGTGCCGTGTCCAGTGGCACATCCTGGATCGTCTGCTTTTCCGGTACTTCGCGCCTCGTACCCCATCCGATAAGGATGCGCTTCTTTTGGGGGGTGCGTCCATCATCCTTTGGTCTCGGTTTTTTCCTGGGGTCGTATCCGCCTCGGGATAAAACCATCAGGTTGATACCTTTGTCCCATAGATTCTCCCTAACGTTTATGGTGTGATCGCAAGTGTCCGAATGACCGGATTTTATCGAGAAACCAGCCGTGAGTAGGCGTTGGTGGTCGCCGTGCTCCGCCCGCCATAAAAGGTAACGGAGGTTCTAAATAATGAGGTCCAAGCTATTACCGACAGAGCCACAAATTCCGACAATGATCGGTCCGAATCGTCGTCGCTTCCTGGAGTCTTCGATTATGGCGATTGTTGCCGCCCACCTCGGCCTGACCGGTTGCGCCAATGCGCAATCGAACAAGTGGGCGGTCCGACTAAGTTCGGAAGGTTCGATGCCCTCTCTCGCTGGCGCGACAGAGTGGTTGAACTCGGCGCCACTGACCCCAGCAAACCTGCGCGGGAAGGTCGTTCTCGTTAGCTTCTGGACCTTCTCGTGCATCAACTCGCTACGTCAACTTCCTTATCTCAGGGCATGGGCGGCGAAGTATAAGAACCAGGGATTAGTAGTCGTTGGTGTACAGGCACCGGAGTTCGAATTTGAAAAGAACCTCGATGATGTCCGCTGGGCCACAAAGAGCATGAAGCTCGACTATCCGATCGCAATCGATAACGATCATGCGATATGGCGCGGCTTCAATAACGATGCGTGGCCAGCGCTTTACTTCGTCGATGCAACCGGACGCATTCGCCATCATCAGCTCGGTGAAGGCAACTATGATCGGGCCGAACTGGTCATTCAACAATTGCTCGCTGAAAACGGGAATTCGATTGTCGCTGGCGGCTTTGCTTCGGTCGACGCGCGTGGCACGGAAGCTCCTGCCGATTGGAACAGCTTGCGATCTCCGGAAACCTATGTTGGCTACGAGCGAGCAGAGAGCTTTGCATCACCCGGCGGGGCGGCGACAAATAAGAGCCACAACTATGCTGCCCCGGCGCACTTGAAACTCAATCAATGGGCCCTCTCGGGTGATTGGACAATGCATGGACAGGGTGCTGTCCTCAACAAGATCAATGGTGGCATCTCCTATCGGTTCCATGCTCGTGATCTTCACCTGGTCATGGGACCGGCGCGCCGAGAAGCATGGGTGCGATTCCGCGTGCTCATCGATCGACAGCCGCCGCTCGCTGCTCACGGAGGCGATGTTGATCCTCAGGGTAACGGCACAATCGTTGAACAGCGACTCTATCAACTCATTCGACAACCCGAGCCTATCGCTGACCGGCAGTTGGATATCGAATTTCTCGACGCCGGCACCGAAGTATTTGTGTTCACGTTCGGTTGATCCAAGGATCATCGTCGGAGCTAACGGTTATTGATTTTAAAGTAAGGGAAGGAAAGCATGACGTCCCCAGATTCTCCCCTTTTCGAGGGCTTCTCCCGTAAAAAGCTTTTCGCTAGTCCCACGCCAATTCAGCGATTACACCGCCTTGAGCGCGAGTTGGAAATCAAAGTACGGCTCTATGTGAAGCGAGACGATCTAATGGGTCTCGGTGGGGGCGGCAACAAGCTGCGGAAGCTCGAATTCTTGTTGGGTGATGCCATTTCGCAAGGCTCTGATACTTTCATCACGATCGGCGGCTTGCAGTCAAACCATGCACGCCTCAGCGCGGCGGCCGCAGCGTCCATTGGGATGGCATGCGAACTCGTTCTGACTCAGGTTGTACCACGGAGTGATGAAGCGTATCGGCGCAACGGCAATGTACTCCTTGACGAAATCTTTGGAGCGAAAATGCACCTGCTTTCTGGCACGCAGAACGCGCTGGATTTTGCGACGGATCGGGTCAAAGTTTTGAAGAGCGAAGGTCGGCGGCCGTATCTGGTTGGGTCTGGCGGTAGCTCTCCGCTCGGATGTCTTGGCTACGCCAATTGTGCAGTAGAAATCTTGGAGCAGCAGCAGGAAATTGAAGGCGGCTTCACCCAAATCATCGTTCCCAACGGGAGTTCTGGAACACACGCCGGACTTGCGGCTGGATTTGCTTCGGTTGGGATGAATCCTGCGAGGATCAGTTCGTATGCCGTTCTTAATCCCGCCGGGGAAACACAATTCAAAACCTACGAGCTCGCCAAAGCGGCGCTAGCTCTCCTTGACCCAACGAAATTGATCGACTCAGATGCGATTCACGTAAGTGATGATCAACTCGGTGATGGTTATGGCATTCCGACTTCAGCAATGTTGGATGCTGTGCGAATAATGGCTCGAACACAAGGGCTGCTGCTTGATCCGGTCTATACCGGTAAAGCGTTCGCGGGTATTCTAGCGGCCGTTCGCAGCGGAACCTACAAACCAGGTGAAGCCATTCTGTTTTTGATGACTGGCGGCCTTCCGGGTCTCTTTGCATATCAACCTGCCTTTGAAGAGGCTTCTTAGAGATAAATCTGTGAATTTGTAGTTGAAGGAGAAGTCGGCATGAAAGAGAGATCGCAAGAGCAACCTACCTCTGACTCGTCGATCGATTCGCTAGAAGAGTCCCGAGCCAGATTAAGGAGTATGCAACAACTGGTTTGCCATTTGCTCTCTAGGAACCAAGAACTGCGAATGGAATTATCTGATTCGAGCAAAAAAACTTTGAGCGATGGCCAACACTAAACATCTAGCGATTGCATGTACTGGCACTGTTTCGTATTAAGCTTAAAGGAGAAAGAACATGGGAAGTAAGTATGAAGGTCATGACAGCAATGCGAGCATCGACGAGAGATCAGAAACAATCGGTCTAAGACTAGAGGCGGTCGTCATTCCAGTCTCGGACGTCGACCGAGCAAAGGAATTCTACGGGCGCCTTGGGTGGAGGCTCGACGCAGACTTTCCGTTCGAGAACGGATTTCGGGTGGTCCAATTCACGCCGCCCGGTTCAGGGTGCTCGCTGCAATTCGGCACGAAGATAACGTCCGCTACGCCTGGTTCAGCCCAAGGCCTCTACCTGATCGTCTCCAACATCGAAGCTGCGCGGGACGAACTGTTCGCTCACGGTGCCAAGGTCAGCGACGTCTTCCATGCCGGGACACCGGGTGCTCAATTCGAGCCCGTAGGCGCAACCGGTCGCATCGAGGGGGTCGCCCCAGATCGCGCCGGCTATAGCTCTTTCGTCACGTTTAGCGACCCAGACGGCAATGGCTGGCTATTGCAGGAGGTCACCACCCGATTGCCGGGCCGTATCGATCCGGCCGAGACGGCGTTTACCTCGGTGGACCATTTGGCGACCGCGCTCCGCCGCGCAGCAGCCGCTCACGGTCAACATGAGAAGCGAATTGGGCATGCGGATACGAATTGGCCCGACTGGTACGCCGAATACATGGTGCGTGAGCAGTCTGGCGTCGAGCTGCCCAGGTGAGAGTCAAACGCGAGCGTCAATTAACACTCTGTCTAGTGAAATTTCGCGTCATGCATTCGGTGTTAATTACACACCTCGCGTTGCGTTCGTGAATACATTTAGATTTCGGAACCTCTCAACGAGAAACAAGCACTCGGCGGCGGGGTGCTAGGAATGATGCGTAAGATTGAAGGAGATGCTTCTATGAAACTGATCACTTTCTTATCAGTTGCAGCGGTAATCGTGGCCATTCTCGTGGCATTCACACCCCACGTATCTGGGCACACCGACGAAAAGGCCTCTCCGAACTACGAGGTCAAAATTCCTGCTGGATATCGGGATTGGAAATTGATCTCCGTAGCCCACGAGGCAGGCAATCTCAACGATATTCGTGCCATCTTGGGCAACGACGTGGCGATCAAGGCTTATCGGGAAGAAAAGCTTCCATTTCCAGATGGCACAATTATTGCCCGCCTGGCCTGGAAATACGTCCCGTCCGAAGAAAACAACAAAGTGTTTGGTAATGAGCAATCCTTCGTTGCCGGATCTCCCACTAACGTTCAGTTCATGATCAAAGATTCCAAAAAGTACTCCGCAACAGGAGGGTGGGGATTTGCTCAATTCACAAACGGTAAACCTCTAAACGAAGCGGAACCTAAGACCTGTTTTTCTTGCCATGAGCCTGCGAAAGCTCGGGACTTTATCTTCACCCATAACGCACCCTGAAAAACGAATAAGACCCCAATGTCTTCGGCTGCTGATATGAAAGTATCGGAAATGTATGGTCCGCCGCAGGACTGCAAGGGGAAGTTTGGTCGAGAAGACAAGTCTGCGCAAATGTATTCGGCCTTTGTGTGGAGATCAACTCTCCTGGCCATGATGAGTTGCGCGCGTGTCTGATCACGCACATCGCCGCTATCTATTGGTTGTTGCGTCCTCAAGGCAGGGCAGCTCAAACCGCTTCCGG
>NZ_LMUS01000011.1:16984-23047 GCF_009765835.1 Granulicella sp. L56
GCCGGCGTCGTTGCGTCGATCCCCTCTGTGAGGCCGCGGAAGCCCCGCCTTTGCTTCCTGAATTCGCTCCATGAGCGTCAGCACATCTCTTAAGGATTGAGAAAGCCGGTCCAGCTTCCAGACGACGAAGCATGTCTCCATTACGGAGATGATCGAGCAGTCGCTGGGGCTTTGAGCGGTTCCAACTTTGCTCATAAAGTGTCACTTTCAGAATTATTTGGCGTAGTTTTTCAGAGCTATTTCTCGTAGTGTTACCTTTGCGCTCACCAAGAGCCAGACAAGACTCTTGATCAATATCCCAAACACAATCAGATACTTACCTTGCGCCGAGCGTGTTTGACTTCCACCGAAGGATGCCTCGACCTTCCACGTTGTTCATCAAACCCCTGAGACTACGCCAAATAAAGCCGATATACTACGCCATTTAGCGATCAAAGCTACATGCAGGCACAACTCATGGTCTGACGCCCGTCCTTAGTGATCTGGTGGAAGCGAACGATTACACGAAGCGTTACCATCACGGAGAAAATCCGAACGCTGCTTCTGAGCCAATCAACGATACAGAACTCCAGGGCTTTGTAGCGAAAACCCTATCGGTTGTCGGTTGCTGCCAATCAAAATCCCAACCGACACTCAAACGCAGAGAGTGGATAAATGCCAGTCGGAATATGCCCGATGTGTCTGGATGAGAAAAAGCTCTGTATGAGCCATCTCTTGCCTAAGAAGATATATCCACTTTGTCGGACGGATGAGTTCGAGCCGGTTGCCGTGAATACGAAAGTGATGCGGCCTACGGTCAAACAGACGAAGGCATATGTGCTCTGCGAAGCCTGCGAAGGTAATCTCAGTAAAAATGGCGAACGGATCACTGTGCCCCTGCTCTCCCGGTTTGGTGGACCGTTTCCGCTTTATGAGCGCTTGATAACGATGAAGCCGATTCAGGTGACGGAATCGATGTCTGTATATGCTGTGGTGGACAATCCTGAGATCGATGTGTCTAAGCTGATCCACTTCGGTATCGGCATTTTCTGGAAGGCGTCCGTTCACTCGTTCGGGAGTGGCAGCGGCAGTCACCGGATAGATCTCGGTGAAGATAGCGAAGCTTTGAGGCTCTTCCTGCGTGGCGAAGCTCCGCTGCCAAACCATATCGCACTAGCGGTGGCGGTGGAATCAGGGCAGATCCGCTACCCCGCGATGATTGACCCGTTCCCTGGCGACAATCAGGACTTCGTCAATTACTTTTTCTATGTCCCCGGTATGCAAATGCAGATATACATCGGCCATGGGGTGCGGGAGTCGTCTAGCGCAGCATACTGCATCAACATCAATTCTCAATGCCCGATATTGCTCGTTCCGCTTGCGAAGCACATGCGAGGATGCATGTCTAAACATTCGGCTGCTGCGTACAAGACGGAAAAGCTCCTCAAGACAACGGCGGAAATAGAGGCGCGTGGACTGAGCGTAAAACTCGGTGACTAACGGTGGTTCGCCACAGCATCAATTGAGTAGGTGAGAACAAATACCGGTTACCGGACCGCCTCTACATCCTCTGTCGAAATTCTTCGACGACCAGCTTCCTTTCGCTCGATCGACCGTCTTAAATTCGTCTTATCCAAGAACAGTTGCTGTGGCGCCCGCGCTACATCCACAAATTCCAGCTGACTGATGTTCCAACAGACTTCCGTGATGCATCTGAGGCAATGTACGCCAAAGAGTGCCCAAAGACCTGCGCCACATTCCGACCCAAGCTACAGCCGATCCTGGCCAAACAAGCGACATCATTTTTCACACAGCTCATCAACGAGGCCATTTGTATAAGGGCCATTTAACTTGAGACATATAGACGTCCATCCCATTCAATACATCGGGAGGAAACCAAGATTCACTAGCCTGTAGTGCATGGCATTCTGGCTCACGTTGTATTTTTTGGCGAGCATCAAGACGTCACTATCGTCCAGTCCAAGTTCCCCGTTGTAGAGCATTTTCTTTTCTAGATCTTTGCGAAGCATTCGCTTCGGCATAAGCAGACTTGCAGCAAAGAAGTTCGCTTCGATCTCCCTCCAATCATTCGCTTCAGAAGACCTGCCATCACGACGCAAAACTGTGAACTGCCAATCGAGGTGATCCTCATCGACGTGGTTCAAAAGATGATGAGCAAGCTCATGAGCCACGGTGAAGCGTTTGCGCACAGGTGCCTGCGCCGCATTCACAGCGATTCCTTTCAGGCTATTACTCTTGATGAGAGCTCCTGACACATCGGCATCCATGGCAGTCTCTACTACTGGCAGCCCTTCGGCTCGCGCAATTACCTCAATGGCAACAGGAGCGGCAGTGATGTTGTGTTGTTCTAGCAACTCTTCTACTTGTTCTTCAATCTGACTTCGCGTCTTCGGCTTCGTGATCATAATTCCTCCCCTTCAACGCTGTGAGAAGTTCGCGCGATTCCTGTAGAAACTGAACATCAGACAATGCAACGTGATCGGTCCGTACACGGTCGAGCCCATGTCGTTGCTTTTGAATCTCTGCATCTGCTGGGAGAAGACGTTCAATTGGTAGATCGAGGGTACGAGCGAAGAGGTAGACATGATGCAACTGGATATGTTGCTTCCCGCCTTCCATATTGGCGATGGTTACTCTGGATAGGCCCACCCTTGCTGCCAGTTCACCTTGAGATAAATCGCGAGAGCGACGGGCCCGACGCAGATTTGATCCAAACACTGTATCTACAGCACCAACTAGTCCGGGTGAATGGACGGTTGTTTCTACAGCACTCTGCATACAACCAAGAATATGACACATCACTTCCAATGTCAACAAATTATTGCAAACTGTAAAGTGATTCTTACATATTGAGATGGTTTTGATTCCCGCTTGACAGTTTCTCCCGAGACTGCTCAAATCGGTATTGTTACGCTTCACCGACACGACGACCGTTCTGAGTTGTAGAGAGGAAGATAGAGGATGCCGGTCCGTCTTACGAACGAACCGGCATCGGGTGGCAAACCAAGGTTCGCCCTGCCACTCCATTCAATGATGAAGTGACGCCTACGGAATATGATGCCATATTTCGTGTTCATCGAGTGCCTCAACAGTCGGGGGAACCACAGAGTGACTGACATCGAACGGGATGTCGGTTGGAGTTCGTCCCCTTATGGCCACATTCAACGTGACTTGCACGGAGCGGCATGCCGTTCATCAACGTATTCTTTCTATCGGCTGTACCAACGTTGCGACCGGTGCCGAACAACGCTTCAGTGAAGCAGAGGCTATCGGGCGGATTGAGGCGCAAACGGACAATTTTGTCGTTCGCGATCGTCTGGGACATCAAGCCGTCGTTGAGATAGAGCATCGCGAAGGATCTAAGTTTCTGATCACCCGACGCGATGAGGTTAAGACCGATAACCTGGCCGCGCTCCCGGCTTGCATTACTAAACCAATAGTCGTTCCACCGATTCCGCCTTATCGGCCAGTCACTCCGGCACGTTCTCACTCGGTTCATTCGGAATGGAAGGGCTGGGATTGACTGTCGCTTTCAGAATTATTTGTCGTAAAGTCCTTGCATGCAAGAGCTGAGTGGAATGTCGGAAGCAACTCGAGATGTTGCTATGGCTCGGTATCGGGTGATCCAGCCATATCTGGAACAAAAGAGATCTCTGGCGATGGTCGCGGTCGACGCGGACGTCTGCTTTCGTACCGCTCAAAGATGGGTAAGTCAGTATCGGAAGCTTGGGCTGGTAGCCCTTGCACGCAAATCAAGAGGCGACCGAGGCGCGAGAAGGGTGGTCTCACCGCAGATCAAGGCCGCGATTGAAGGGTTAGCTCTCGAAAGACCTCCATTACCCATCCGATCCATTTGCCGCCAGATTCGACAGTTTGCAGAGGCCACAGGCGAGACACTTCCCCGCTACGGCACTGTCTATGATCTGGTTCGTGAGGTTCCCGGCAGCCTTTTGACCCTCGCGCATCATGGCAGCAAAGCTTATAGCGAAGGCTTCGATCTTGTTCACAGGCGTGAGGCACCAAGAGCAAATGCCATCTGGCAGGCAGACCATGCACTCCTAAGTATCCTTCTGCTCCGCGAGGATGGGCAGACCGCTCGACCATGGCTGACCATCGTGATCGACGATTACAGTCGTGCCATTGCCGGTTACTATCTTGGTTTTGACCCGCCTTCTTCTATCAGAACGGCTCTCGCGCTTCGGCAGGGTATCTGGCGCAAAGGGCATCCGCACTGGCACATCTGTGGCATACCAGAGATGCTCTATACAGATAACGGATCGGATTTTACGTCGAAGCACTTGGAGCAGGTCGCTGTTGATCTCAAAATCCGCCTTGTTTTCTCAACGCCAGGCAGACCTCAGGGGCGTGGCCGGATCGAACGCTTCTTCCGAACAGTAAACACTATGTTCCTTTGCGAGCTCGATGGCTTTATCCGCAGAAAACGACATAAACCCACCCTCTCACTAGAACGCTTTGAAGAACTCTTCCAAGCATTTTTGTTGGAGACCTACCACCGTCGCATCAGCGTCAAAGGTCGGCTCGCGCCTTCAGAGCGTTGGGAGGAAGGTGGATTTCTGCCGCGCATGCCTGAGTCGCTTGAGCAGCTCGACCTCCTCCTGATGCAGGAAGTCCGCGCCCGTAAAGTGCGCCGCGATGGCATTCATTTTCATGGTCTCCGATATCTGTCACTCACGCTGGCCGCGTACGTGGGAGAAGATGTCACCATTCGCTTCGACCCCCGCGATATGGGCGAGATCAGAGTTTTCTACAAGGATCGCTTCCTCTGCCCGGCGGTCTCAGCGGAACTGGCGGGAGAGACGATTCCATTGCGAGACATCGTTCGCGTGCGCAATCAACGTCGACGCGAACTTAGCTTGATCCTCCACGATCGGCAACAGATAGTCGATTCACTCCTTCAACTGAAGAAGGGTTTTACTCCCAAGGAGATCCATGAAAACGCCGCTACCCCATCGGTATCCGCAGCCCGCATCAAAAGGTACCGCAACGAGTAGCCAGGCGTTTATAGAAACCATTGAGTACAGGCGATTTGTTGAATTTTGCGATGCCTGCCGCCAATTCCGCTACATTGGGCTGTGCTATGGACCGCCTGGTATTGGGAAGACACTCTCGGCCGTCAAGTACAGCAGAGCGGAAAAAATCGTCGCGCACGATCGGTGGACGAGCGAAACCACGGACGACCTTCCGGTCGACACGTTGCTTTACACAACCTCGGTGATCAACACACCATCCAGAATCTCGCAGGATATCAATATGGCACGGGAGAAGGTGATGAGTATCGTACTCGATCCTCTCCGACGTGAGGGCAGCGCTGCCTTAGAGCTGATCAGAATTCGAGACGAAAAGCGACGAAAGGAACTGCTGGAAACTCCGGATTTCTCTCCACGGGACTGGCCATCGGTGGATCCAACCTACTTCGAAACCTATAAGGAATATCGAGCGAAAGAGCGAGCAGTAGCTGATCCGACCACCCTGATCTTGGTGGATGAGGCCGATCGCCTCCAGATGAACAGTCTCGAACAGATGAGATCTATCTTTGACGAAGGCACGGCCGGCATGGTGCTCATAGGCATGCCGGGTATAGAGAAGCGGGTCGCTCGTTTTCCGCAGTTCTACTCGCGCATCGGGTTCGTCCATGAGTTCCGTCCTCTCGACGCATCTCAAGTCCAGGAATTGCTCGAAAAACGATGGACGCCTGCCGGCGTTGTCCTCCCGAACGAGCAACTCGTTCCAGAAGTGATAGCGAGCCTCATTCGGATGAGCGGCGGAAATTTCAGGCTTTTGACTCGGCTCCTCACTCAGATCGAGCGAGTTCTCAGCGTGAATGATCTTCATGTCATCTCGACGGCGGTTGTTGAAGCCGCCCGCGACAGCCTCGTCATCGGTCCCGGCTAAAGCCGAATACGACAAATAATTCTGAAACCCTACGACAAATAATCCTCGAAGCTACAACAAGGGCGACTACGAAAACCGCACCGAATGGCATCGCGTCGATGCCTGGAGGAATCTCTCGAAGTTCGCCAAAACTCTCCAAAAGGGGCAGCT
>NZ_LMUS01000012.1 GCF_009765835.1 Granulicella sp. L56
CCCATGACTTGCTTGCCCATTGCAGACTGGTAGGTGTTACGAGGAGACTGGTTGTGATCCGGGAACGGAATGATACTAGCACACACTCCGAGAATCATACTGGGGTGGATCTCGCAGTGTGTCCAGGTGTGCGCCTTTTGACTGAGGATAGACCGTACACGCTTGTTGGGATCGTTGTACTCCTCCTCAGGCAGGGCGTAACCAGCCTGGAGTTGCTTCGAAATCTCCAGATCCTCTGGCGTCATCACGATCATGATCGTCTCCTCTTCTTCCACGTCCA
>NZ_LMUS01000013.1 GCF_009765835.1 Granulicella sp. L56
CTTGATGCTGGCGTCTTCACGACGCATGTGCTCAGCCCCGCTCTCAAATCCACTCTACACCTGTGCACTTACCTTCTGTTGCCTCGGCAGGCAGGTCGCATCTTGCTACCCTGTAGGACCCTATCCTATAGTACCTTACAGGGGAAGGTACTACCCGGAGAGACCTACCCGGTAGAGAGATGCGGTGCCACCTGCCGGTGGACTGAAAAACAAATTCTGTTTAGTAAATGGTATTCTGAATCATTATATGGAAATTAAGTTAAAACTTTCAACAACGGATCTCTTGGTTCTGGCATCGATGAAGAACGCAGC
>NZ_LMUS01000014.1 GCF_009765835.1 Granulicella sp. L56
TCGTAGGCATCGATGAAGAACGCAGCGAAATGCGATAAGTAATGTGAATTGCAGAATTTAGTGAATCATCGAATCTTTGAACGCACATTGCGCCCATTAGTATTCTAGTGGGCATGCCTGTTCGAGCGTCATTTCAACCCTTAAGCCTCTGTTGCTTAGTGTTGGGAGCCTACCGCATTCTTTGCTGTAGCTCCTTAAAGTTAGTGGCGGAGTCGGTTCACACTCTAGGCGTAGTAAAGATTTTATTCTCGCCTGTAGAGATGAGCCGGTCCCCTGCCGTAAAACACCCCCCTATTTTTTATAAGGTTGACCTCGGATCAGGTAGGAATACCCGCTGAACTTAAGCATATCAATAAGCGGAGGA
>NZ_LMUS01000015.1 GCF_009765835.1 Granulicella sp. L56
CTTGCTTGCCCATTGCAGACTGATAGGTGTTACGAGGCGACTGGTTGTGATCGGGGAAGGGAATGATACTGGCGCAGACACCGAGGATCATGCTGGGATGAATCTCACAGTGAGTCCAGGTGTGCGCCTTCTGACTGAGGATCGAGCGAACACGTTTGTTGGGGTCGTGCAGTTCCTCCTCCGGTAGCGCATAGCCGGCCTGAAGCTGCTTGGAAATTTCCAAATCCTCGGGGGTCATCACGATCATGATGGTCTCCTCTTCTTCAGCATCCA